>NZ_VSLZ01000002.1:600000-812391 GCF_010747475.1 Halorussus sp. MSC15.2
GTATTGCGGCCGCCAACGACGTTCACGTCTCCGTGTTCAGCCGCTCGGGTTTCGACCGTCGAGACGGGTTCGGTCTGCCCGGTCTCGCGGTCGAACCATCGAACGTCGGTCGCTTTCGCCGGAATCCCGATGGAAGCGGTCTGCTCGTTGCCGAAGTCGTTCTCGACCTGTACGACCGCGGTCTCGACTGCGCGTCGGTGAGACTCGCGGGTCCCCGCCCTCGACATCGCGCCCTTGAAGGCGACCACTCCGCCTTCTCGCGGGTCGAGTCGCCGCACGTCGAGGGTCTCGGGCGTGTAGTAGCCGTCGACTGGGGTCGACCCGTCCGCGGCCGCGTAGCCGACCGCTTCGAACTGACTGGCCTCGAAGAGTTCGGCGAGTTCGGTCGCCATGAGTTCGGCCCGGACGCCGCGGTACTGCCCCCGGACCTGTCGCCGGTCGGGGTCCGTCGAGAGCGATTCGACGACTCCGACGTCTTCATCGAGGACGCCCTGTTTGCTCGTGTTTCGCTTGGTTTTCGTTCGGGCACTCGTCTGGCTATCCGCCGGTATCGTGAGCGTGTAGAGTTTTCTATCTGTCATGTGTGTGGTGGTGTGCGTCTCAGTAGTCGTTTCGTCGCTTCGCGTCGAGGGGTCGCGTGAGGTCGGCCGTCTCGACGCAGGTAAGAGACCCGTCGTAGGTCGAGGGGCGGTCGGTCGCGTAGGCGTTCTCGGGTCCCTTCACGACCACGTCGAGGTGGTCCTCTCCGAGCGCCGACGTGTCCCAGACGCCACCCGCGGTGTACTGGCCGACCTCCAGTCGCGCGGGGTTGGTGCTGTCTACTCGACCGGCCGAGAGGTAGCGGTCGAGCATCTGCATCTGGGTCACTGGGTCCTCACCGGTCGCGTCGCCCGGCGTGAGCGTGGACGCGTTGCCGGTGTTGCCCCACTGCTCGTCGGACCCGCGCCACCCCGAGAACGAGATATCGACCACGTGGTCGCCGGTCCCGGCGTCGAGGTGGATTCCCTTTCGGGTCGATTCGCCCGCGTCGAGCAGGCCCGCGAGCGCGGTGTTGGCTTTACTTCCCTGTCCGCCGACGACGAACTCGGTGCGGACGCTGAAGTCTATCTCCACGTCGCGCATCACGAAGACGCCCTCCTCGGGCGTGCCGTCGCCGTCGATGTCCACGTTCGGTATCGTCAGCTTCGCTCCGTTGACTGGTGGTTGGGTGCTCATGGTATGGAATCACAACTTTGCCCGCCTCTCGGCAGGGCGTACGAAAAATGGTCTCAGTGACTGGGAGACTCCGCTAGAACGGTGACGGTCGCGGACCGACCCGGTTCTCCATCTCCCGAATCGCTTCCTGCTTCGCCTCCTCGATTTTTCGGTCCACGTCAGCTATCGAGGAGGGGTCTACTCTGACTTCCTGATTGACTATCTGTGGGCCCGAGCGGGCTCGCTTGTTCTCCTTCGCACGATTCTTCGGCATCGAAGTGTCGGTGTCATCAGTCACCGAGGCATCGACGGGTTCGAGTGGCGCAATGGGGAGTTCGCCGTAGCTTGCCGTCCCAGAGCCGGACGTGAGACCGGTCGACTCCGAGGAATTGGTGGCGATGCTGTGAGCTGAATCCATTCCTCGTTTCATCTCGGTGATGTTGGCCCTAGACGAATTAGTGGATGACTGGGTAGTCACAGTGGCCGATTTCGACTTCTTAGACGAAGTGAAGAACTTTTTAGTTATGGCACCACCTGCGGGTTTTCCTGCCATCTCACCAATAATACTTCCAGCAATCGCACCGACTGGGTTCCCGCCGGTAGCGACAGCACCGAGGCCACCACCCAAGAGACCACCGACCAATCCTCCAGTTACCCTCCCCATCTTTATCTTCATCTTACGTTCCGAGATTTTCCCGGTCTCCTGTTTCCGATAGGCGTTCTTCATCTGGTTTGCCCACAATGCGATGTCGAGTACGCCGGGCAACGACCTTCGCATAACGTCGTCGACGAATTTCTTGGACCGGCCGACCGCCCCAGCGATTTTAGTACTGAACCGCCCGATAAAGTCTGCCGATTTGATGCTGTGTGCCCACTTTACGATGTCCTTGGGGGTTCTACCGAATGGAATGAAACTTCGAATCTGTTCCGGCAAGCCGATTTCCGATAGTTTGCTTTTGACTTTCTTTCGGATACCCATCTCTGACAGTTCGCTGTTTGAATCGAACCAGTTCCCCGAGAGAACTCCATCGGTTTGTTTCCCCAGACTGAATTGGTTGAGGGCCCCTTTCGCCTTTGCCAAGGTATTCGATGGTGTATTCTTTATCGTGTCATACACCTCTTCCTCGAGCTTTGCTCTTCCATCCTCGTACTTCTTCAGTCCATTTCCTAACCACTCCCCGACTTTCGTACTATCAGACCCTTCGAACGAATTGACAATGTAGCTCGGTTTGCCGGTCCCGGAGGTGAAGCTCAAGCCATCTGAGTGCGACTGATAGACCCGCGTTGGATTAAGGGTCTTACCGAGACCTGACGACAGGGTGTGAGGGCTCTTTTCGAGCTCACTGGCCGTTTGTAGTGCAGTCGTTTTGTACACCTGGCGCAGGCCTTTCGAGAACCACGGTTCCGTGTCCGTACGTTCCTCAGTTCCGTACGAGTCCTCAGTCAAGTGATACGGACTGTTGACGCTCCCACCACCGCTATACAGTTCCATCGTTCACGCCTCCCATCGCTTCCTTCTCTCTGATGACCGGCAGTGCGGCCATGAACAGTTCGAGGTCCCGAGAGGAGTACTCCCGGACCTCGCGCGGGTCGTGGCCCCGGTACATCAGGACTGCTCTGGCGTACTGGAGTCGCGCCCGCTCCGGCGCTTCTTTGCCTCGACCCGCGCGGCGAACGAGTTTCCCGTGTCGTGGTCGAGCGTCGTCAGGTCGTCGATGCGATGCTCCAGCCACGCGGTGAACTGCGGCGGGAGGCTCCGGACCGCCCGGACCTTGGTCTCGAACTCGTGGCCGTCGAGGAAGGGGGCCTCCTCGATTCCGGCGGCGCACCAGAACGGCGTGGCGAGACCTTCGGGTGGGCCTTCCGCGGGGTCAAATCCGACCTGCTGGCGTTGGGCGGCCCGCACCCGGTCGAGGACCCGGCCGCGCTCGCCGGTCGTGAGTCCGCCGATACGGACCGTCGAATCGTCGAACTCCTCGCTGGCCCAGTGCAGGCCCGGGAGGAACTGGCTCTCGATTTGGTTCGCCTCCATTACTGCCTCCTCGTGTTCGACCGACTCCTCGTCGGTTTCGGCGACGACTTCCGCCAGTTCGTCGAGTTTAGCGTCGAGGCGGTCTCGCTCCTCCGCGAAGTCGATTCGGGTCTCGTTTCGAGTCACGTTACCGGGCCTCGCTCTGGTCGGACTCGGCGGTGGCCGTGACGCTGTTCACGACGTAGGAGGTGTTCTCGACCGCGTCGGCGTCGAGGTCGCCCCACTGCTCCCACGAGTACGAGTCGGGCGTGACGCCCGAGAGGTCGTAGGTCATCGCGGTCGCGTCGGGCGAAGTGAGCTTCAGCGTCGCCGAACTCGCGCCCTCGACCGCGGCGTCGGGGGCCGACGAACTGCCGTAGGCAAGTTCGAGTTGGTTCGTGTCGGTCACCACGTCGCGAACGTCCAACGTGGTCTCGACCGCGCCCATCACGGCCGCGACCGGGTGGCGACTCATGTCGGTCTGTGGCCGTGCGCCGGTCTTCAGCGAGAGCTTCGCCTCCTTGACACGGTTGACTGTCGTCGAGTCCGGTATCGACAGCGACCCGCCGTGGAACCGGAGCGGGGTCGCCTGTTCGCTGGGCTGGGAACCGGGCGTCAGGCTCGCGTTCTTCTGCTCGTCACCGTAGAAGCCGGTCAGTGTCACTTCGACCGGTTCGCCCGCCTTCAGGCTGACCTGCATGTCGCTGAAGACGACACCCATCAGCTCGCGCTCGGCGGTCGCTTGGCTGTAGTCGATACCGGTGTACCAGCGGGAACTCTGGACCTCACCGGGCTGAACGGCCCACTCGTAGGTGTAGGGTGCGCTGGTCTCTCCGCCGGCGGTCGGCGCGCCGCCGAAGACGTGGTTGCTCCACCACGGGTTCCCCAGCGTGAACGAGACGGTTATCGCGCCCGAGAAGTTCCCGGCGAGCGCCTCGGTCGTCTCGGCGTCGCCGGGAGTTCGCATCCGTCGGAGCGCGTTCTCGAGGCGTACGTCTTCGACCACGCAGTCGAGACCGGGAATCTTGTAGTCGGTGTCGGTCGGGGTGCCCATGTAGTCGTCGCTCGGTTCGTGCAGGTACGCGATTCGTGTCGTGCTTCCGGTTGGCATTGTGGAAAATCGAGTCGATTCGTCGTTCGGTCAGAAGTCGATGCCCGACGCCGCTGGCCCCGGCGAGAAGCGATAGTCTCGGAGGAGAGCGCCAGCGGGGAGGCGGTCGGTCACCGGTCGCCGGACTCGTCGTCCGCGCGACGGAGCGCGACCGCCAGCGCTCGCCGGTAGATAGCGGCGTCGTCGTGGTCCTGCAGACCGGGCCGGGACTTGAACTCGCCCACGGCGTACTGGAGCGCGTCCGAGTCGTGGGTCCACCGTTCGACGCGCGACCGCAGTGTCGAGTCCTCGGCGTCGCGGTACTCGTCGCGGAGCGTCTCGATTGCGGTCGAGAGGTTCGCGGCGCGCTCGACGGCGGCGGACTTCGAGACGCACCGCAGTCGAGTCCGGTGGTCGGTCGCGCCGCACTCGCAGATGCGGCGGGGTCGGCGTATCGAGCTGTGGCCGACCGGCGCGACGGCGTCCGTCGTTCTGTCGGTCGGCAGGGACCGTGCGGAGACACAGTCGCGGTCGGCCGCCCGTCGGTTCCACACCTCGTCGATCTCGCGCACCACCGCGAAGCAGTTCGAACAGATGCGATAGTCCCGTTCGACCACCTCGAAGATGGCGTCGGCGATGCCCGTGGCTGTCGAGGAGTGGCAACCTTCGGGGGTCGTCCGGCGTGTCGCCCCGGAGGCAGGGACCTGCTGGTCCGAGTTGGCGGCCGTCGACTGTCCTCCGTCACTTTCAGGTTGGCTTCCGTTCATATTAATGGGTTTTCGGCACCGCGAGGGTGCAACCGTACTCGGTTCGGGGACCGTATTAACGAGTTTTGGAATTTCACTTTCACCGAGGCGTCAAACCTCATATAAATAGGTCGGCGTGTAGGAGTAGTCGGGTTCCGGGCCGCCGGCGGAGGCGGCCTGACCCGGAGTAACCATGCGCTACGCCCAAGCCAACAAAGGACAGGTGAGTTACGGTATCGAAGACGCGGCGTACTCGAAGGCGAGTGCGACCGGCAACTACTTCGGCCTCGTGAACGAGGACGTCGAAGTTCCGAACCCGAACGAAGTGACGCCGATGGCGACCGGCGGCGGTCGCCGCGGTCCGCACGTCAACGCGCCGAACGCCAAGGAGTACGAGTTCGAGGTTCCCTTCGCAGTTCTGGACCACAACGCTCCGTTCGAGGTGGCGCTCGGAAAGCGAACGACGACGACCGAGGACCCCGACGGTACCGCCGGTTCGGGCGACGAGTACGAGAAACACATCGTCACGGAGGCCGACAAACTCCCGACGATGACGGTCGAACACTATCAGGAAGACCTCGACCTCAAGGAGTGGTTCGTCGGGAGCAAGGCCGGGCTTCAACTCGAAGCCGAACAGGGCGAGGCGCTCTCGGCCACGCTCTCCGTACTGGCCGCCCAGCGCGAGTACGACGACGCCGCGACGACGGCTACCGACCTCTCGGTTCCCAGTAACGTGAGTCCGTATCGTTTCTGGATGAAGGGCGACGTGACCCTCAGCGACTCCAGCGGTACCGTGGACACGCTGGCGACCGTCTCGGGCATGGACCTCTCGTGGGACAACGGTCTCGAAGCCCAGCATCAGGGCAACGGCCGCGAGGCCCACGCCGTCGCCGAGACCACCGCGGCCGAGAAGTACGACATGAGCCTCACGGTCAACGTCGTGGACACCGACCTCTACAGGCGTGCGGCCGAGGACGAGGCACCCGTGGACGTGGAGATTCCGTTCTTCCGCGAACCCGGCGCTTCGACCGTCACCGACGCGCTGTACGTCCGACTGAAGGAGTGTACCGTCACGAGCGCCCCCGTCCCGAAGGCGGGAGAGGGCACCGTGGAGGCCGAAATCGGACTCGCGCCCCGCGACACCGAAATCGAGTTCCGCACCCCCGCATAACGCACCATGAGCCACCACGCAACCGAATCGCGAGACGAGGAACAGGATTCCGACGACGGAAACGAGGACGCCGCCGACCGAACGGACCACCCCAAGGAGCAGATAAAGCGGGCCAAGCGAGACCGACGACAGTCCGAGTCCGAGACCGACGCGAGCGACACCCTCTCGTGGGACGAGGCCGCCAGCGGGTTCGAACGCCAACTCGAACAGCGCCGGACGGTCGGCGTCGAGATTCCGGAGATGGGCGTCGCGGAGTTCACGCTCCGAGGTCTCTCGCGCGAGGAGCGCGACGAGGTCGAGCAGAAGGCCGCCAACGTCAACCGCAAGGGTCGCCGCGATACCGAGGTAGAGGTCGATACCGGCGCGATTCGCCAGACGATGCTGAAGTACGGCATCGTCTCCGGACCGGAGGGGTTCAAGCCGCAGCGCGAGGACCACCTCGACGCGCTTCCGCCGGGTGTCCAAGACGAACTCGTCGATATCGTCGAGGACATGAGCACGCTCTCCGTCGAGGAGCGCGACGGGTTTCAAGAGATGGGGTAAGGGGAAGCGTGTCGAACCAGAGACGGTCTTCGAGCGACGCGTCCTCGAAGACGCGGCCTTCTGGGACGCCTACGGGTGTCCTGCCGACCCGCGTCGCCTCCCCGCTCGGGAGCATGCGGCGCATCTCGCGGTGCTGGAAGGCAAGCAGAAAGCGAAGGAAAAAGAGCAGCAGAAAGCACAGCGACAGCAACGCGGTGCGGGACGACGGGGGTAACAGATGAGCGGAATGAACGGCACCGTCCAGAAGTACGCGAGACGGGCGGGTCGAGCTAGCAGACGGGGTCAGCACCGACTGACTGCACCGTCGCAGGCCCAGAGCCAAGCGATGACCTCGGTCAGCAAAAAGCTGGTCGGCGTCTGGAAGCGGATAATCAAGAACTCGCCGAAACTTCAGGACCAAGTCACCCGCATCAACAAGAGTCTCGACAAACTCGCCGGGACGCTCGGTTCGTCGCTCGTTCCGGCCTTCCGACTGCTCGCCGACGGTATGAAGTTCGCCGTCAAGACATTCAAGGCGATGCCGGGGCCAGTCCGCGACTTCGTCGGCATCGCGTTCGCCCTCGTTTCGGGCCTCGTGATGGTGACGACCGCGGTCTCTACGGTCGCCACCGCACTCGGCGGTGTTGCGGCGGTCCTCGGCGGACTGCTCGGACCGATACTCGCCGTCATCGCGGTCGTCGCACTCCTCTACGTAGTTTGGAAGAACAACCTGTTCGGGATACGGACCATCGCAAAACGGGTGTTCAACTGGCTGAAAGGGTTCGTGACGGGGGTTATCGCTTTCATCAAGTCGCCGTGGAAGACGTTCACGAAACTCCTCCCCCGCCTCTGGAAGTCTGCTGGGAAGGCGCTCAGAACCGGCGTCAAAGCCGTCTTCGGTGCCATCAAAGCCCTCGTCGTCGGATACCTGACGTTCACGCTGACGTTCTGGAAACGAACCCTGAATCTCCTCGTCACGGCGGCGCGAACCGCGTTCGCCTTCGCCAAGAAGGTGATTGCGAAGGCGTTCGCCGTCATCACGAACGTGGTGAGGACCGGCGTCCGAAAGCTGAAACAGCTCTGGAACTCCGCGCTCGGCGTCGTCCGAACGTTCGTCGTGAAAGCGAAGAAGAAGGTCGGCGCGCTCGCCGGGAAAGTGACGAAGGCGTTCACGAATCTCGCCGAGTCCGCGCTCAAGTGGGCCAAGGACCTCGTGAAGCAGTTCGTCGCCGGAATCAGCGCGAAGATGAAGGCGTTCACGAAGAAACTCGGAAAGCTGAAAAAGAAAGTCGAGAGGACACTCGGCAACTTCGCCAAGTCGGCGAGGCGCTGGGGCCGAGACCTCATCTCCGAGTTCATCTCCGGCATCGACGACAAAATCGACCACTTCCGGAGCAAGATAAACGACCTCAAGAGCACGGTCCAAGAGGCCATCTCGTTCGACCGCGTGGAGAACGACCGGATGGCCCAGCGCTGGGGGTCGGACCTCGTGGACCACTTCTCGCGGGGGATGGCTCGCAAGTCGGGCCAACTCCAGAGCGCGCTCCCCACCCAGCGACCCGGCTCGTTCGGGCTTCAAGCTTCGACTGCAGGCGGTGCTCGGACCACCGTGGACGTCACCGTCGAGGCCGGGGCGGTCCAGATGCGCGGCGGAAGCACCGCCCGGGTCAACGCGCAGAAAACCGCGGAGGGCGTCGCCGACGAGTTCGCACAGCGGTTCGGGAGGCGGTCGTAGATGGCCGACCACACCGAGGTCCGACTGGAGAAGCCCCGGGAGAACGCCGACGACGACGTCGTGGCGTACTTCGCGCCCAACTTCGAGGTCCAGCCGAGTTTCGACAACGACCTCTTCACCGCCGAGCGCGCGACGAGTCGCCCGACGGTCGCGCGCGACAACCAGCAGTACAGCCACGAACTCTCGGTCGAGGGCGTGTTCGAGGACTCCGACAGGCTTCCGGACGCACACCGCGCCGACGTGGAGGCGATGGTCGGGTCCTCGCCCGCGACCGCCCGCCAGCAGGTGAACAGGCTGGTCCACTACGCGACGCAGGTCGGTGGTCCCTTCTACCTCTACGAGGGTACCGACGAGTACACCGCCGAATCGACCGCCGCGATGGACGTTCAGAACGGCGTCTACCCCGCGGTCCAGATAGCGTCCGTCGAACCGCCCTCGCAGGGCGGTCTCTCGCGATTCGAGTACTCGGTGCAGTTCGTCGTGGGGGTGCCGCGCTGATGGGCGTCGAGTGGCGACTCCGACGCGTCAACGACGGCACAGTGGACGACGCGCTGTTGGACGTCGAGGTGACCGACGCTTACAATCGGTTCGCCCGACAGGCGACGGCCATCCTCGACGACCCCGATGGCGTGAAATCCGGAGCGTATCCGCAGCCAACACCGGTCGAGTTGGACGTGCGCCGCGACGACGGAGCGTTCGTCCAGCGGTTCGGCGGATTCGTCATCAATACGACCACCGAACAGGACGCCACGACGCTGGAGATACTGTCGCACGACTTCTGGCTCCGCAAACGGCAAGTGTTCCGGTCCTTCGCGGGCGACAGCATCGCAGCCGTACTGAAACTACTAATCACCGACCTCACGCCACTCAACTGGGCGAACGGAGCCGAGGTCGAAATCGCCAACGAACAACCCGTCGAACGCGACTGGAAGGGCGAGCGTCTCGACGAGGTGGTCGCGGAATTGGCAGCTAAATCGGCTGGCGAGGACTTCGGCGCGACCGACGAGGGCGTGTTCTACTTCCGCCCTCGCGACTCGACGGCCAACGAAGCGCCACGAACCTTCCCACCCGGGGAGTACGACGAGGCGAACTTCTCCGAGGACGGCAAGCGGGAAGTCAACAAAGTCACCCTCTACTACGGCGAGGGGTCGAACACGGGTGCTGTTGCGGTCCAGGACCGCGGCAGCCAACAGCGACTCGCCGACGAATTAGGCCGAAGTGAACCGGTCGTCGTCGGCGAGACCAAGACCTACCCCGAAATCGCCGACGAGAAGACGGCCGAACAGAAGGCGCGCCAGATTCTGAACGACCGGAGCGCGGTCCAGACAGGGACGCTGAAGACGTGGGAGGCGTTCGAGGTGACGCCCGGCGACGTGACCAGCGTCGTCGTCCCGGAACAGGGCGTGAATCGGGACTTCCGCGTCGCCGAGGTCACCTACAAGTGGCGAGACGACCGGACGGAAATCAAACTCGCCGAGAACTCCGACGGAGTGCTCGACACGCTCGTCAGCCTCAGTCAAGAGGTGTCGCGTCTCGACTCGCGGGCGGCCGACGAGAGCGCCACGATTACCCAAATCGTGGACCTCGCCGAGCAGGCTGGCGTCGAGTTCGACCTGACCGCCTACAAGCGGAGCGTTCCAGACGACCAGTTACTGTTCGGCCAACTGAAAGGCGGGTGGGGCGACCCGCGCTCCGGCGGCGGACGCTGGGGCGACCAGCGCGGTCCGCGGGAGGAAATCGCCTAAACGGTTCGAACCATGGCAGGAAAAATCACGAACGCCGGGCGCGACGCCATCCGCGACTTCGTCCAATCCGAGGTCGCGGAGATGGGCGTCGGAACCGGCACGACCGACCCGACCAAGACGAACAGTTCGCTCGAATCGGAGGTGACCCGGAAGTCGGTGTCGAAGGCCGACGGCGCGACGGGAGAGACGGTGTTCAAAATCACCCTCTCGACCAGCGACGCCAACTACGCCGACGTGGGCGCTGAACTCACCGAAGTCGGCACCTTCGACGCCGACGGAAACCTGCAAGCTCGGCTCACCCACAGCGGCATCCGCAAGACCTCCGACTTCGAGGTGGAGTATCGCCTTAGCGAGACGGTAGTGAACACGTAATCATGAGAGAACACACGGACGGCGACTTCCCGTTCGCCAACGACTTCAACGCGCTCGTCCGCGACGCCCTCGAAGGCGGCACGCAGGTCGAGAGCGGCTGCGGCGTCAGCGACGGCGGCACGCAGGACATGAACGTCGAGGTGGCGAGCGGCTCGGTCGTCATCGACGGAACAGAGCATTCGATTAGTTCCCAGAGCGTTAGCCTCGCCAGCGCCGACTCAGATAATCCGCGCTACGACCTCGTGGTCGCGGATTCGTCTGGTGCGAAGGCCGTGACGGGAACCGCGAGCGCGACGCCGAAAGCGCCCTCGATACCCTCGAAGAGCGTGCTGTTGGCGATTGTGGAGGTCCCTGCTGGCGCGAGTGGCGCGACCGATGGCGAGATTAGTGATGCGAGGGTGATTCTCCACGAAATCGCAAATACAGCGGTTTCGGCGTTGGAGAATCTGAGCGAGGGTGACTCCTTCAGTGGGTATCCGTTGGCGCATGGGACCGATGTGGACGCGCCGACGAACGCGCACCATGACCGATTCACGGACGCAGAGGCTCAGAAACAAGCACTGGCGTACGACTTCATAGGAGTGTGAATCATGGTTCAGGCGACTATCGACAACAGTCCGGTTAGTATCGTTTTGGCACACGGGGAATCAGTGACCGTTCCGAGCGGTGAAACGTGGCGAGTGACAATAAAACTAAATGGGAGTGGTTCGTACGCATCGATTAATAGTAAGGCATTCGTAAACGCGGACTCAAATAACGATGCTAATCCGGTTGAAACAGTCGTAACTAGTGGAGATAAAATTACTAGTCACGGGAGCAATCTCCACATCGGCGGCTTCGTGGTGAACTAACAATGTACAAACGAAAATCCAACTCCGGTCACGAAATCGAGTGGGAACCAGAAGACGACGCTATCGCCGCGCAGGCGCTCGCAGAGGTCGAAGAGACGGGCGTCGTCGCGAAGTCGCAGGCCGAAGAGGACGCTGTCGATATCGGCGACGACCACGAACTCGCCCAACAGGTGCAGGAACGCTACCAGCAGTTACTGGAGCAGAAGGAGTCTACGCAGTAACTCCATGCCGACCCACGACACCACCAAGAACGACCAGAGTATCACCGGACGACAGACCCTCAACGGCACCGACGACACCCTCGTCTCCGTGTCCGTCCCCTCGGGCGAAATCTGGTACGTCGAGGGCGTCCACGTCACGGCCGACGGAAGCGGCGACACGTCGGGCATCAGCATCGACGCGGGCGTCGCCGACGCCGTCACGCTCGACAACATGATGCCGACCGTCGGTCGCGCAGGCCGGGGCGACAGCGTCGGCGTCGATACGACCGTCAACGACAGCGCGAGCGCGGACGTGGACGCCTACGCCAGCGCTGGCGAGGAGATTCGCGTGGTCGAAGCCCACGAGAACGGTTCCTCGGGCGGCTACCACTACAGCGTGCAGATGCGACAAGTGCTGTAGGGGCGGAGCCGCTGGAGACCATCTCCGATACATCTGCGTTTCTTTTGTCGATGGTGTAGTCATCACGACCTCCAGTGGAGTAGAACGACGCTCACGACACACCCTGACAGCGGAGGTGTGGAACAGGTAACGTCCAAACGACAATGGTTAATTTCCCACCAACACCACCAACAAATTTATACGACAACAGTCCGTTGAAAGTAATACCGACGGAGCGCGACGGGTAGTCCTGACGCGCGACGTCCCGAATCGGACGACGAGCGACCTGCGGCGGCGGTACGGTCGAGGTTCGTCGGCACCCGCGCTCGACGGGCCGCGCGGCCGACTGTCGCCGCTCCCAAATCCATCAGCCACCACGCATGCCGAACAAACAGCTACGAGACTGGCAGAAAGTCGTGATTATGGCCTGTGCCCCGTTCTTCGGGAATCGGGCTATCGCCAAGAAGGCCAACTGCTCGGTCTGGGCAGTCCGGAAGTATCGGAACCGAATGAAAGAACGAGGCAGTACGCTCGACATCGACGAGGACGCCGACGGAGTCGTCACCCCAGAGGGAATGGACGTCCTCGACGATATCGTGACTGACGGTCTCGAAGAGGAACGCGGTCGCGTCTGAGCGGCCGGCGGAACTGCACTCACAGCGCTTCCTTTTTTCGCGACTAGTAAAGACCGACCGAGCGCGGAGTAGAAGGCTTCTCCACCTCGTGAAGTACGCTTGCGACCGTGCCGACGTGAAAACCAGTATATTACGCAGCGCACCTCTACTCGTCTATGTCTAACGAGGATTCCACCGCAGAGAGAGTCACGAGCGAAGCGTCGCGACCCCGAACCACGTTCGCAGTACAGTTCGTTTTCGAAGTTGAGCAGCGTGCGGACGCGGAAACCATCCGAGCGTACCTTCCCCACCCCGACGTCCCGGGGGTCTCTCGGACCGGATACCGGTCCTACGTCGAGTCGGCGGGCCTGCGACTACCCACGACCGGCGGGTCGGTTCCGTACTACGACCGGCGAGACGCCGAGCAACTGTACGAGACGTTGGCCGAGACCGACGACGTTGACGACTCCGTGGCGGCGGGGACGCTCGCACTCCGGCGGTTCGACGGCGGGACGGCGCTCGACGAGGAACCGGTGGTCGTCGCGGCGACCGAGTTCCCGTGACCCGACCGGGCGCGGAAAACGAGTATGTATCCCGTATCCGCTACGCTTCGAAGAATGGACTCACTCGGTCCCGCCGACGTGGCACAGTTGTTCGGAACGACCGTCGCCGTCCTGAGTACAGTGGGAGGGTTCGTCTACTGGGCCGTCCGACGTTCCGCGGGTATCGCGACGAAGTCGTACGTCGAGCGACACGTCGAGGAGGAACTCGACCCGATAGAGTCGCACGTCGTGACGGCGCTAGACCGCCTTCGAACGAACGAAGAGGAACTGGAGGAACTGAAGGGGTTGATTCACGGCGGTCCCAACCAGTTCGACAAGGGGATACTCGACTTCCTCGACGAGAACATCGAGCGGACCAAAGAGATACGAGAGGAACTCGACGAGATTCACGAGTTCCTCTCGACGCTCGAAGACCGCACGGAGGACTGACGGCCGTTTCGGGGACCCATTCGGGAGCGCACGGCGCTCCTCGGTTACTATCGGCTATCGTGGTGGCTGATGGTGAGTCCGTTCGGCGTGGAAGGCCACGCCACCCGTCCCTTCTCGTCATCACGATAAAGTAGTTAGTGTATGGCGGAGTGAAAGTGAAATTGAAGCTCGAACCTGTCGATGGGCGTCGAGACCCTTCCACCGGGACGTTCCGCCTCGAAATCGGGCGCTCGACCGACGGCTAGCCGCGGTGAAAGTAAAGCATCGACTCGTTCGATAGCCCTCGAAGAACACGACCGACGCGTCCCGAAACGGACCGAAGAGGTCCGTACTCCGCACCATCAGCCACCACGCTTACGAAATGCGGAGCATGCGATGTATTGGTCCAGACCAACATAATGGTATCGGTGACGAGGGCGAAACAAACTGACGACGGAGGTCGCCCGATACCCGACGCCGAAACCCGAACCGAAATAACGCTCGGCCGGTTACTCACTCGCGATGAACGGTCGCCTCGTCACTTCCCGGGAGGAGTTCGAACGCCTCGCGGCCGCAGTGGACGCCCCGGCCCGAATCCCGGTCGAACTCCGGGCGGAGGTCGAGGACCCCTTCGACGCCTACCGCCGGGCGCGCGACGAGGAGGGCGGTATCTACCTCGAAACCACGGGCGGACAGGACGGGTGGGGCTACTTCGCTACCGACCCCGAGCGGTGGGTGACGACCGACGCTACCGCCGAGACGCCCGCGGGGTTCGACGCGCTCGACGGCTTGCTCGCCGACGAACGCCTCGTACGCGGCGATTGCGAGGTGCCTTACCCCTGCGGCGCGTTCGGGTGGTTCTCCTACGACCTCGCCCGCGAGTTGGAGGACCTCCCCGACACGACCGACGACGACCGAGGTCTGCCGCGACTCCAGTTGGGCGTCTACGACCGCGTGGCGGCGTGGCGCGAACCCCGCGACGACGGGCCGACCGAACTCCGAATCACCTGCTGTCCACGCGTGGACGGTAGTGACGACTCCGGCGAGGTCTACGACCGCGCGGTCGAACGCGCTCGTGAACTCTTGCGCCGGGCGACCGAGGGCGACTCGACGACCGGGCCAGCGCCCGCGGAGGGCGAGACAGCGACGTTCCGGAACGAGGCCGGCCGCGAGGAGTACGCCGAGCGAGTCCGGCAGGTCAAGCGGTACGTCCGGGACGGCGAGACGTTTCAGGCCAACGTCTCCCAGCGACTTGTCGCGCCCGCAGGAGTCCACCCGGTCTCGGCGTACGCCGCCCTCCGTCGGGTCAACCCGGCACCGTACTCGGCGCTCGTCGAGTTCCCCGGCGTGGACCTCGTGAGCGCCAGTCCCGAACTCCTGATAGACTGCGCGGGCGACCGACTCGTGACCGAACCCATCGCCGGGACGCGTCCGCGGGGCGAGACTCAGGCGGAGGACCGCGCGCTCGAACGTGAACTGCTCGACAGCGAGAAGGAACACGCCGAACACGCGATGCTGGTGGACCTCGAACGCAACGACCTCGGGAAGGTCTGCGAGTTCGGGTCGGTCGAGGTCCCGGAGTACCGCCGCATCGACCGCTACTCCGAGGTGATGCATACCGTCTCGAAGGTTGTGGGCCGACGCCGCGCCGACGCCTCGGTGGCGGACGCCATCGCCGCGGTGTTCCCCGGCGGGACCATCACGGGCGCGCCCAAGCCCCGGACGATGGAGATAATCGACGAACTCGAATCGACCCGCCGGGGACCCTACACCGGAGCCATCGGCGTCGTCGGGTTCGACGACCGCGCGACCCTGAACATGACAATCCGGACGCTGGTCCGCGAGGGCGACCGTTACTACCTCCGGGTCGGCGCGGGCATCGTCCACGACTCGGACCCCGACGCCGAGTACGAGGAGACGCTGGACAAGGGCCGGGCGCTCGTCCGCGCGATGGACGACGCGCTCGACGAGACCGAACTCCGTGTCGAGGACGCGGGAGAATAGACGCCGAGAGCGTCTCCGAAACGTAGCCGCCGAGAACACCTTCGAACGCTCGAATCCGACGAGCCACCGCGAAGTTCCGAAGACGATTTAGCCGCTTGCGACCACCATACGACAACGAAGCCACTGCGGACCGCTCCACCATGTCCATCCTCGTCATCGACAACTACGACTCGTTCGTCTACAACCTCGTCCAGTACGTCGGCGAGTTCGACCCGGAAGTCACGGTCCGGCGCAACGACGCCGTTACAATCTCCGAGGTGCGTGAACTCGACCCCGACGGCATCGTCGTCTCGCCCGGTCCCGGCACCCCGGCGGAGGCCGGAATCTCGGTCCCGCTGTTCGAGCACACGGACTACCCCATCCTCGGAGTCTGTCTCGGCCATCAGGCCCTCTGCGCGGCCGAGGGCGCGACGGTCGGCCACGCGCCGGAGGTGGTCCACGGCAAGCCCTCGGTCGTGACCCACGACGGCGAGGGACTCTACGAGGGTCTGCCCGAGACCTTCGAGGTCGGTCGGTACCACTCGCTGGCGGTCGAGCGCGAGGACGTCCCCGACAGCCTCGAAATCACTGCGCGAACTGTCGGCGAGCGAGACGAAGCCTCGGACGACTTCGACGCGCCCGACGACCGGCGAGGGGTCGTCATGGGCGTTCGCCACCGCGAGCGGCCCCACGTCGGCGTCCAGTTCCATCCCGAAAGCATCCTGACCGACGCGGGCAAGCGACTGGTGGAGAACTTCTGCGAGTACTGTCGGACGAGTTCGGTCGCGGAATCCTGACGAACGCGGACGAGACGACCGACGACCGGTAGGGCGACGACGGTAAACAAAGGAAAAAGAGACGAGCGATTCCGACGCCGACTACGGTAGCGAGACGCTACGCCTCTCCCGCCGGGAGTCGTTATTCGGACGCCACTCGCTCGACGTGGTCGAGCCATTCGTCGAGCCACGCGTGACCGCGGTACCGAACGGTCCGGCGTTCTGAGTCGTAGGTCACGACGCCGTGAGACTCCAGTTTCGGTAGGTGCAAGTGGTGGAGGCGGAAGGCCAGCGACCGCGCGTCGGTGTCGCCGTCATCCGGCGTCCGTTGGGCGGTGATGGCGTCGGCGAGCGACGAGAGTTCCAGACCGCTCTCGCCGTCGCGGTCCTCGCTCTCGACCGCCCGGAGGTGTGAGAGCGCCTCCCTCCGGAGAGGGTCGGCGAGCAGGTCGAAAGCGGCGTCGAGTTTCTCCGAGGGTTCGTCTCCGGTGAGTAGGTTCGCAGTGGGTGCGCTCTCCGACCGCCTGCCTCCCGTCGTGGCGTGGTCGGGCCTCGCAGTGGGCCTCTCGGGCGTGGATTCGCTCGTGTCCTCGGACATCGTTAGGGGTTCGTACCGTGATACTGGATTCGCTCACGGATAAGCAGTCTGCACGCACTGTCAGGGTAAAAGTCGTATCCCGAAGGTTATTCCTTCGCTTCCCTTACACGCGGACGTGTTCCCTGACATCGCGTATCTCGACTGGATTGACGGGCGACCCGCCGAAGCCGAGTACGACCTCGGGTCGTCGGACCTCCGCCGCGGTCCCGCCGACGCCGGGAGCGTCGTCCCGCCTGCGCTCGACGGGACGCCGACTCCCGACTCGACTCTGGAGGCCCAGATAGCGGCGGTTTACGGCGTCGATGCCGAGAACGTCCTCGTGACCGCCGGCGCGACGCACGCCAACGCGCTCGCAGCGGCGACCGCGCTCTCGATTGCCGAAGACGACGCGACGACCGAGGACGACCCCGACGCCCCGGCGGCCACCGAGAAACACCGCGTGCTGGTCGAGAAACCCGGCTACGAACCGCTGGTCGCCACGCCCGAGGGATTGGGGGCCACCGTTGACCGGTTCCGACGCCCCGACGAAGAAGGGTATCCGCTCGACCCCGACAGGGTTGACGCCGCGACGGTCGAAGACACTGCGCTCGTCACGGTGACGAATCGCCACAATCCGAGCGGTCGTCGGGCCAGTCGAGAGGAACTCTCGGCGGTCGCTCGCCGCGTCGGAGACGAGGACGCGAGGTTACTCGTGGACGAGGTGTACGCGCCGTTCGACGTCGAAGCCGGCGACGGGCCGTTCGGCGGTCCCACGGCGGCCGGACTCCCGTACACGGTCGTCACGAGTTCGCTGACCAAGTTCCTCGGGTTCGGCGACCTGCGCGTCGGTTGGCTCGTCGGCGACGCCGAGTTCGTCGCTCGCGCCCGGTCGATAGACCACCACTTCGCTCAGGTCGCGGAACCGAGTCGGCGACTGGCCCGGCGAGCGCTCGCCGACGCCGACCGACTCGCCGACGAGTCGCGCGCACGCATCCGGGAGAACCGGAACGCACTGGCGACGTTCGTGGCCGACCGCGAGGACCTCTCGGGTCGGGTCGAACCCGGCTGTCCCTACGCGTTCCTGCGCCACGAGTCGGCCGACGGTGGGGAAGACGACGACGCGCTGTCTGACGGCGACGAAGTCGCGCGAGCGGCGTGGGAGAACGGCGTTCTCGTCGTCCCCGGCAGGTTCTTCGACGACTCCGAGCGCTTCCGAATCTGTGCGTGTCGCGACCCCGAGACGGTTCGAGAAGGTCTCGACCGACTCGGAGACGTGCTCGACTCGCTCGGTGGGTGAGGTCCGACAGGATAACCTCGGCTCACTGACGATACTCGATGATTTCGGCGACCTCTGCCAAAAGTTAAGACCCACCCAGACAATCCTTGTCCACATGGACGGAACACCGCAGGAGATTACCAGTCTGGTCGGCCGGGAGGTGTACTCCAACAACGGCGTCTTCGTCGGCGAAGTCGAGGACGTACAGTTGAACGTGCAAGCGTGCGCGGTCACGGGTATCGCGCTCGGCGAACTCAACCACGAACTGTTCTCGGACGTGGTGGGCGGCGAGAACGGCGTGATGATTCCGTATCGGTGGGTGCGCGCGGTCGGCGACGTGGTTCTCATCAACGACACCATCGAGCGACTCCGGCAACCCGACGCCGAGGGCGACGAAGAGGTCGCGGTCTGAGAACCGAGTCGTAGCACTTTCGGTCCGTTCTGCTCCTCGAAACTCCTCGTCGGTTCTGTGACGTAAGTCGAACGAGCAGCAACGGAGCGTACAGACGAGAAACAGCGCCGAGATTACCTGTTTTAGCTGCCGTTGCTCCCCTCGCCGCTCTCGACGCCCATCGCGTCGAACAGCTTTCGCTTGACCGCTTCCTCGGTCAGCGACAGGAGGGTGTCGCGGTTGTCGTCGGTGGTCTCGATGCCGGTGAAGATGCCGAGCGGAATCTCGACGCTGGCCTGCGTCGAGTGGCCCGCGGCCTCCCCGATTTCGGCGAAGGCGTCCTGCAGCACCTTCCCGATGTTCATCCGGATGTCCTTCGAGCGCGCGGCGAGGTAGATGGTGTCGTCGGCGATGCCGAAGACGGCCGTGGTCGTGATGCCCTCCAGATTCAGGAGGTGAGACGCGGCCTGCGTCAGCGCGTCGCGGTCGCGGATGAACCCGGCGTTGCTCACGAGGTGGCTCCCCTGCACTTCGCGGTTCGTGATGGCCTCCGCGAGCACGTCCAGCGTCTCCGGGGACATCGAGGGGGACTCGACCTGTTCGAGGGTGTCGTGGTTGGCGAAGGGGTAGAGGTACGCCGCGGCGGTCAGGTCCGCAGGCGTGGTGTCGCGCTTGAAGTCCAGCGTCTCGGCCCGGATGCCGTACAGCAGCGCGGTGGCGACCTCCTCGCTGACGTTGAGGTCGAACTCCTGCACGTACTTCGTCATGATGGTGGAGGTCGAACTCACGCTCGGTCGGATGTCCACGAACTCGGCCTCGTACTCCTCGTCGGGTTCGAAGTGGTCGATGAAAATGTCCACCGGCTCGTCGAACGTCGCCTCGGTCGCCTTGGCGTGGTCCACGAGCGCGATGGTGTCGTAGTCGTCCGGGTCGGCGTCGGCGTAGGGGAGCAGTTCGATGCCGAGCAGGTTGACGAAGGCTCGGTTCTCCTGATGGCCGATGTCGCCGATGTAGAGGATGTCGGCCTCCACGCCGAGCGTGTCGGCGATGGCCTGTAGCGCCACCGCGCTGGCGATGGAGTCGGGGTCGGGGTTGTCGTGGGTGACGATGGAGAGGCGCTGGTCGGTGTCCTCTATCACCTCCGCGAGCTGCTGGGCCTTGTACTCCAGTTCCCCGGTTTCGAGGGCGCGGAGCGCGGAGTCGGCGATGACTTCGGAGGGGTTGATGACCACGTCCGCACCCAGCTCGGTCAGTTCGTCCTCGGAGACGGGGTCGCTCGCGCGGACGACGACGAACTGCTCGCCGCCGTTCGCGCGGATGTTTCGGACGGCCTCCTTGTTGGCCTCCACGTCGGAGGACATGATGAGAACGACCTCGTTGTCGGCGATGGTGTCGTAGAGGTCCTCCTCGCGGATGTCGGCGGTCTGGGCGTTGAGGTCCTGGTCGCGCAGGGCCTCGACGCGGTCGGCGTCCCGGTCGATGATGAGTACGTCCTTGCCCTGCCCCACCAGTTCCTCGGCGACCGCGTGCCCGACGCTACCACAGCCTAAGATAGCGTAGTCGGACATCGAGGAGATGGTAATCCCGGCGCTCATGATACTGTGGCGTTGCTTCGGACCACACTTAACGTTCCCGGAGCGACGCTATCCGCCGCCCGCCGGGGGTTCGGCCACGCACGGCGGGTAACCGACGCTTGTCAGGGGAACGGGTGACCCTGCCCGACGAGTTCGTCGTCGGCGAGCGCCGGATGGCCGACCGGCGGCAGGCCGGGTGGACACAGCGACACCAGTTCTGGAGCGACGACGCGAGCGACCCGGAGACCGGTCTCCTCGACGCCAGCCGTCGTGAGGTCGTACGCTATCGGGGTCGCACCGACGGCGTCGAGCGCGTCGAGGCAGGCGTCGAGTTCGCGCTCGGGAGTCGGGAAGGTCCGGGACTCGCGGTCGGGAGCGACTTCGCGTGGTCCCTCGAAGAACAGCGAGACCTCGTCGAAGTTCTCGGGGTACATGTAGTACTTGAAGTTCTCGTCGAGGTTCAACACGTTCGGCGACGCCACGTCTTCCGGGCCGTCGTACGCCAGCGCGGTCTTCATCGAACGGAGACCCTGCGTGGCTTCGACCAGTGCGTCGCGGACCGCCGCCTCGAAGTCGAGGTCGGCGGCCGCTCCGAAGAGGAACTTCGGGGCGCGCTCGCGCTCGTCCACGTAGACTGCACCGAGCGTGTGGAACTCGCTGTCGGTCTCGAACCGACACAGCCGGTAGTCGCCGAAGTCGTTCCCAAGCCGTCGGCGCTCGCGTTCGAGGGCGGGCCACTCGTCGAGCGAGAGCCTCGTCGGCGGGTCTTGGCGATACCAAGAGCGCATCACTGCGTCTCGCTCGACGGACTCGTAGATGGCACCCACCAGTGCGGACGCGAGGTCCGGACCGCAGGCGAGACCGTTAGACGACGTGAAGAAGTACGGGTCTCCGCCCGTCGCCTCGCCGAGGGAGACGAGCGGGACCGGGACGAACTCCTCGTCGCCGTCTATCAGGTCGGTCCCGGCGGCCCACTCGACTTCGGTCGTTCGGTCGAACGGCTCGGCACCGAACTCCCTGACGGTCTCCGGGTCGAACGGCGCGACAGACCCGAAGTCCGGGACCGACGCGTCGCTGGCGGCGAGGTCCGCGTAGGTCGCCTCGACGGTCCGGTAGTCGTGGACCTCGCTCGGCCAGAGCGCGCAGTAGCGCTCGGTGAACTCTCCCACCGCGGTCTGGACGCCCTCAGCCACGGTACGACCCTTGCCGCCCGCTTCGGGGTCCGGTTCGGTCTCGGTGTCCTGTGGGAGGAGTTCTCCCACGGACGCGGTCGAGATATCGGCCCCGACTATCGAGTCGTCGTCGCGGGGTGGGTGGTCGAACTCCACTTCGGAGACGATGCCGGTGCGCTCGCCGACCAACCGTTCGACCGTCGCGGTCTCGGACCGACTGCGGACGCGAGGTCTAATGGTTCCCGCCCCCGTTGCGGTCACGAACCATGTCCTCGACACTGACGTGTCGGCTGTGGTCGATGTCGTCGCTCGACTTCCCGCAGACCGGGCACCGAGGCATCCGCAACACGTCGTCGGCCCCGACCGAGAGGTTCGAGAAGTCGTAGTGGACGACGCGCCCGACCGTGAACCCGACGCCGCTCACCAGTTGATTCACGAGTTCGAGACCGAGACACCCCGCGACGATGCGTCCGAACCCGGGGAGGTTCGGACCGGGTGCGCCGGGCGCGTCGGCGACGACCTCCTCGTAGGCGCGGTAGCCCTCGGGCGCGTCCACGTTCGCGTACCGCCGTTGCCTGAAACACTCGTAGCAGGCGGTCTCGCCCGGGAGTATCGTCGGCCCGACGACCCCGTCCATCCCGGCCACCTGCCCGAGGAGTAACGGCGTCTCGGTCTCGTGGGCGAGTCGGTTCAGTCGGTCAGTCGCGTCGGGGTCCGGCCGGTCGGCGGCGTAGACCGCGTAGTCGGCAGCAGCGAGCGCGTCCCGTAACTCCCCGGACTCCAGCGTCGAGACCTCTGGTGCGTCCGCGAGGTCCTCGGGTATCGACGACCCGTGAAGAGAGCGGAATCGCACGTCGCCGACGCCCATCTCCACCGCGTCGCGCGCGAGGTAGGTCGCGGTCCGGCCCGACCCGACGAGCGCCACCGTCGCGGCGTCGAGGTGCGCCAACTCGTCGCCCGAGTACTGGTCGGTCGCCGAGAGGTACCCCCGGACGCCCTCGCGCCCGATAGCGCCCTCGCCGGCGTAGATAACGTCCTCGTCCTGTAGCAGATAGAGGACCTCCGCGACCTCGTCGGCGTCGTCGCCGAACGCGTCCAGTATCTCGTCGACTGTGTTCGTACCGTCGAGCATGGCGACGAGGTCCGCGAGCGTCCCCTCCCGGTCGTCGTCCGAGAGGTCGAAGACGGTCCCGCTCCACGGTCCCGACCGGAAGTGAACGTCGTCGGGAGAGAGTCGCACCGGAACCAGCGACGCGTCTATCTTCGGATACTCGACGAGCGCGTCTTGGAGCGAGTCCGTCATGGAGCGCTCACCTCCGACGCAGGGTGGCCAGCGCCGACCGTGTAGACCACGGCCTCGTTGACGCCGTCCACGTCGAGGACGTCGTTCAGCGCTCTGTCGCGGAACGCCGCCGCCGGGACGGTCCCCAGACCCAACGCCTCGGCGACGAGCAGGAGGTTTTGGGCGGCGTGGGCCGACTCCTGAAGCACGTACCGATAGCCTCTAGGTCCGTACTTCGCCTTGTTTCGGGGAAACGCGCCGGTCATCACGAAGACGACCGGAGCGGACGCGAGGTTCAGTCGGTCGCTCGTGATGAGGGCGTCCGCGAAGTCGTCCGCGAGTTCGGGGTCGTCGGTCCGCAGGCGTCGGAGTCCGTGTTCGGACGCGCTGTAGTAGTAGAGTCCGGAGTCCAGACCGTCTACGTCGAGGACGACCGGATACAACTCGACCGGATAGAGACCGCCTGCGGAGGGGTAGGTTCGGAACTGCTTGGCGTTGCCCGCGCCATCGCTCCGGGTCGCGGAGACGCCGACGCCGTACCGGAGCAGCGTAGCGAGGTCCCGTTTCGAGAGCGAGTCGTCGGCGTACTGGCGCACGGTTCGCCGACCGTCCAGCACCGTCCCGAGGTCGGCGTCGAGTTCGACGTTCGACGGGAGTTCGACCAACTCCGAACCGGCGTAGTCCGCGTCCACGTTCGCGAGAACGTGGTGCATCCCCGGTTCGGACAACCGCTGGGTGGACCGGGACTGCTGCCGGTCGTGGACGGGGTCGCCTTTCGTGTTCTCGTGGAATATCTCGGCCACGTCGCCCGGTTCGAACTCTCGCCGCTGGAACTGCTGGATGTAACTCTCGTCCGGCCAGAAATCGACGCCGCCGTCGTCGTACGACTGCACTTGGAAGGCGCGGACGTTCTCGTATCCTTCCTTCGACAGGTCCATGTTATTACACGCCACGCCCGAATCATATCAATGTTTTCGACTATTAATCGAAGAGATACTCGCATCCCGAATAGCGACGGCCGTTCTCTAAAGTTACTCCAATACGTATAAATTACTATATTAAAATAGAAGATTATTTTCACAGCGCACATATTAAAACATTGTAAAAAAGACTATTTATGTACTCTATCTATGATATGTTGGTTCACACCATGGAAGTCAATGTCAGCCGCTTCGAGAAGCAGAACAAGGTAGAAAAGAGCCTCGAAGAAGTCGCGTGCTGTTGTATCGGTTTCTGCACCGGCGGCGGATAATCCGACGCCCAGCGTCAATCATTTTTTGTGAATAAAAGCAGGAGAACGGCGACTTCCTCGTCGGAAACGGAAATGTATTTACGTCCGACGGGGTAAGGATAGGATGCGTTGGGCCGGTAGCTCAGTTAGGGAGAGCGTCTGACTCTTAATCAGACGGTCAGGGGTTCAAATCCCTTCCGGCCCGTGTTTTCCGGCGAACTACACCTCGAGCAGTTCGTCTGCTCGTTTCTACTGTGAGGCGGACAACCCGTCGCCGAAGGATTTGAAGTAGACGAGTCGCACGCCCGGAAGCGCAACGAAGTGAGTATCCCGGACCGTCGCGGCGTAGTTCGACTCCCTTCCGGCGCGTATTCTATCCGCGAATAAATTGGTGAGCACCGCTCAGCGTATCATCGTCTCCTCAAGAGCGGAAGCGTCGGCGTCTTCGGACAACGAGCACTGTCACGTCCACGTCGAGACGTACCGTTCCAGCGCAGCCACCGTCTCCTCGACCGACGACGCCTCGGTGTCCAGCGTCAGGTCCGGGGTCTCCGGCTCCTCGAACTTTCCGTGCATGGCGCGAACGCCCCGCTCGTCGATGGCGTCCTCCCGCGTCCGATTTCGCTCCAACGCAGTCTCCAGACTCGCCGTGAGATAGACGAGGTGAGCGTCCGGCAGTGCCCGGAACCGTTCTCGGTACTCGCGGCGGTAGAACGTCCCGTCGAGAAGCCAGTCGGCGGCGGGGTCGGCGAGCACGCGCTCGTACATCTGCTCGTAAGTGTTCCGCGAGAAGTCGTCGGAGTGCAGTACTCGAACCTCGCGGCCAGCCGCGCCCAGAGCGTCGCGCAGTCGCTCGGCGACGGTTGTCTTGCCGACGCCGGGCGGTCCGCAGAGGACGAGTTTCACGACAGCATCGTGGGGAGAGACGGTGAAAAGCGTTCAGTCCAGCGACTTCTCCATCTCGACGTGCGGAATTCCTGCCTCCTCGAAGACGTCGCTGGTGGTCTCGTAGCCGAGGTCCCGGTAGAACTGCTCGACGGGTGTCTGGGCGTGCATCACCAGCGTCGAGAGACCCTGCTCCGCGGCGGTCGATTCGATTTCGTCGATAATCGTTCGACCGACGCCTTCGCCGCGATGTTCCTCCAGCACCGCGATGCGCTCGACCTTCCCCGTTCGGTCCCCCACCTCGCGGAGACGACCGACGCCAACCGGCGCTCGGTCGGCGTCGGTTCCCTCGCCGCGTTCCCCCTCGGCGTAACCCACGAAGTGGATTGATTCGTCGTCTTTCCCGTCGATTTCCACGTCCTCCGGGACGCCCTGCTCGTCCACGAAGACTTCGAAACGGACCGAGAGCGCATCTGCGCGCTCGGTCTCGGTCTCTGCGCGGCGGACTTCGTACGACATCGGCGAGGATTCCGGTTCCACGGTTCTGAACGTTTCGAACGAGGAACCCCGATTGCGGCGACCGACAGTCGCCTTCATCGTCGGGGGTATCCCTCGCACCGACGGCTCTCAACGCGGGGTGAGACCGACGCCCTCGGCCAGCAGTTCGTGCGAGCGAATCCTGTCGTCGGGGTCCTCGACGAGGTTCTGGACGACGACTTCGTCGGCACCCACCGCGTCCGTCATCTCGTCAAGGAGCGTCGCGAGCGTGTCGGGACTCCCAGAAATCGCGCGCGGCCACTCGTCCGGCGCGAGCGACTCCGGGGTCGGGTCGGGGACGCCGCCGAGTTCGTCGATGGCCTCCTCGACGGTCGGCGGCGGCCCGAAGGCACCGCGCTGCATCCGCCGGTACGCGGCCTCCGACGACGCGCGGAGGCGCGCCGCCTCGCGGTCGGTCTCGGCGCACGCGGCGTTGACGGCGAGCGCGCTGTGTGGGTCGTCCAACCCGGCGTCGAACTCGGACGTCTCGAAGTGGTCGCGGTACGTCTCCATCGCCGCCTCGGCCACTGTCGGCCTGATGAACGCCGCGAACGCGTAGGGTAGTCCGAGTTCGCCCGCGATTTCCGCGCTCGCCGGACTCGACCCGAGAACCCACGTCTCCGGCACGGTGTCCGGCGAGCGCGGAATCTCGATGTCGTCGTACGGATGGTCGTCCGGGAACGCTCCGTAGAGATGTCTCGCGGTCTCTTCGACCTTCTCGGCGTGGTCGTCACCGGACCGCTGGTGGGGGACGCCCGAGCGCAGGGCGCGGTCGGCCGCGGGCATCCCCGTCGCTCGCCCGAGACCGAGGTCGATACGACCGGGGGCGAGAGCGTCGAGCGACGCGAACGTCTCGGCCACCTTGAACGGACTGTAGTGGTTGAGCAGGACCGTCCCGGACCCGATTCGAATCTCGGACGTCTTCGCAGCGAGATGCGAGACGAGCACTTCGGGGGTCGTACTCGCTATCGAGTCGGCGAGACCGTGGTGTTCGGCAACCCAGAACCGGGAGTAGCCGAGACGTTCGGCCGCCTGCGCGAGTTCGACCGTGTGCTGGTAGGCCTCCGTGGCCGTGCTTCCGGACCGCACCGGCGCGATATCGACGATTGAGAGCTTCATTGTCGGGGGTTCGACGCGGGCTTGGTCCCGAACACGGTTATCCATTTCCGAGTAGGGGCGAGAGAACTGGCTCTCTGAATGCGAACACTCCCCGCGACTCGGCCCACCGGCGTGTGATTCGTGTGACGGACCGGCGTATAATTCGTGTGAGAGACCAGCGTGTGATTCCTGCGACGCGAATCGCAGAATACAATGAAATCGAGACCCTACATCTCCGGTTGGAGGCATCAGGAACGATGTCTGACTTCGAGACCTACACCTGCGACAACTGCGGTGACGAGTTCAAAGCCCAAGAAAGCGCGAACGCCGCGGAGGAGTCGTACTGTAGTCCGAAGTGCCAGACGGCGGGACGCTAACCCGCTTCGGTCGGACCGTCGAGGTTCGGCGGTCGACTCCGAGGTTCCGAACCGATTCTTTCGGTCGTTACTCGCTAGGGCTGTAGTTCGGCGCTTCGTCCGTAATCATCACGTCGTGGGGGTGGCCCTCGGTCTGGCCCGCCGAGGAGACGCGGACGAACTCCGAGCGCTCCTTGAACGCCGGAATCGTCTCCGCGCCGACGTAGCCCATGCCCGACTGCATCCCGCCGACCAACTGGTGGAGTTCGCTTTCGAGGCTTCCCTTGTAGGGTTCGGCGGCCTCGACGCCCTCGGGGACGTACTCCTCGTCCTCCTCGGGTTCGTCCTTGAGGTAGCGGTCGCCGTCGCCCGACTGCATCGCGCCGACCGACCCCATGCCGCGGTACTGCTTGTACTTCTTGCCGTCCACGGTGATGACTCGGCCGGGCGCTTC
This sequence comes from Halorussus sp. MSC15.2, assembly GCF_010747475.1. Classification (NCBI taxonomy): domain Archaea; kingdom Methanobacteriati; phylum Methanobacteriota; class Halobacteria; order Halobacteriales; family Haladaptataceae; genus Halorussus; species Halorussus sp. MSC15.2. Next base: position 627,215 of record NZ_VSLZ01000002.1, read on the forward strand.
GTCGGTGCCCGCGAAGTAGGACCCGAGCATCACCGCGTCCGCGCCCGCCGCGATGGCCTTGATGGCGTCGCCGGAGTACCGAATCCCGCCGTCGGCGATGACCGGCACGTCCTGCTCGCTGGCCACGTCGGCGACCTCAGCGATTGCCGAAATCTGGGGCATGCCCGCCCCGGAGACCACACGCGTCGTGCAGATGGACCCCGGACCGATGCCCACCTTGATGCCGTCGGCGAAGTCCACCACGTCCTCGGCCGCTTCGCGAGTACCGACGTTGCCGACCACCACGTCGGCCTCGACTGACTCGCGGATTTCTCGCGCGCCGTCGATGACGTTCAGGTTGTGCGCGTGCGCGCAGTCGATGAATAGTACGTCAGCGCCCGCTTCGTCCACGGCGACCGCGCGGTCGGTCTCGAAGGGACCGACGGCGACGCCGACGCGGAGGTGACCGCCCTCGTCCCGGGCGGCGTTCTGGTACTCGCGGCGCTGGAGGATACCCTGCATCGTGACGAGACCGGTCAGGCGGTGGTCCTCGTCCACGATGGGGACGCGCTCTATCTTGTGTTCGTACATGAGTTCGAGCGCTTCGCGGGCGGTCACGTCTTCACCGGCGGTGACGACCTCGTCGGTCATGGCCTCGCGCACTTCGTCGCTCTCGCCGACTTCCAGATAGGGACGGATGTCGGTACCGGAGATGATGCCCAGTACGTCGCCGTCGTCGTCGGTGACGGGCGCGCCGGAGACGCCCTGTCGGTCCATCATCGCGTCCACCTCGCGGACCGTCTGGTCGGGGTCGGCCGTCACTACGTCGCGGATGACAAGTTCGTCCGCGCGCTTGACGCGTTCGACCTCCGCGACGGCCTCCTCGACCTCGAGATTGCGGTGGAGGACGCCGAGACCACCCTGTCGGGCCATCGCTATCGCCATCTCGCTCTCGGTCACGGTGTCCATCGCCGCCGACAGAATCGGCACGTTGAGTTCGACGCTCGTCGAGACGCGCGTCGAGACGTCGGCCTCGTCGGGTTCGACGCGACTCTCTTTGGGTCGCAGAAGTACATCGTCGAAAGTCAACGCCTCCGGTACGCGGAGTTTGTCGGTGAACGAACCTGCCTGCCGAGAATTCTTTTCCATGTAAGTCGAACGTATCCCCCCGTCAAAAACGTTGCGAGATACTGCACGTTTGGACTGCCCGGATGTGCATGATATACACAGTCGTGTAACGACACGCTCTCCGAAACGGGAACGCGAAAATAGAGGTTGTAATTATGAGCCGAGTTAATTTACATTCTAAAGGCGTATTTAAGTACTAATTCTATGATTATCAGTCGATTGTGGTTGTCTCTCACGCAACATTTATGCTCGAAACCCGTTTTGTATCGAGTATGGACTCTACCAGTCCCATCGCTGCGCGTACTGCAGGCCAGACGATTGCTGCCTCCGGTAGCTCCTGCAAACCGATTTTTGCGATGGAATTTCTTACACTGGTAGAGAATACATTCGTGGGACGACGATGGGATTCCGGAAACGGTGACCCCGGAAACGGCGACCATCGCAGGTACCGCGACTATCACTACCGTTCGGCCGGTGGGTACGGCCAAGCCAGCTAGTGTCCAATGAGTAGCTCACAACATCCGGTCGCCCTACGCTTAGAGCGACACGTAGGTGGCGCGACGAAGTTACTCGCCACCGTCATGGGGCTTCCGCTGGTAGACGGTATCTTTCCGGCGCTCGTCCTCGCGGGGGGCGTCGACACCATCACCGGCGTTCTGCAGGTCGGACTCCTCGTCTTCGGCGGGAGCGCCACCGTGGCGGTCATCCTCGCCGAGATGGACGGCACGCCCCGCGAGCAGGCGAAGACGGTGTTCGCGGTCGGCGTCGTCATCGTCGCGGTCGCGGCCGTCGAGGCCGCGTTCGCGCCGACCATCAAGAGCGTTCTCGACCCCAAGACCTTCGAGCGGTTCGCCGCGCTCGTCATGCTGGCAATCGCCGCGAAAACCGCCAGTTCGCGCATCGGGGAGTACCTGCCCCGTCCGGCAGTCATCGTCGGACTCGGGATGATTGCTAGCTTCCAACCGGGTCAGTTCCAGATTGCGACGGTGGACTACTGGCTCATCCTGAAGGCGACCGCCGCCGCGGCGACCGGCGTCACGTTCGCGTTGACCGTCGCGCTGACCTCGCCGTGGCTCCGCGACGTCGTGGACATCGACCGCTTCCGCTTCGGGAGCGCGGTCGCTCTGGGCATCCTTCCGCTGAGCCTGCTCGGACTCGCGCCCGGCAACGCTCCGCTCGCGGTCCTCGTCGTCACCAGCCTGCTCGCGTTCGACCCCGGTTCGACCGAAGACGAAACCGACGACGCGATAGAGGAGACCGCGGCCACGGAAGCGATGAACGAAGAAACCACTTCCCCGGTGAACACGTCACCCTCGAATCCTGTCGGTTCGCAGGCGGTCGCCACCGACGGCGCGGGGAGTTCGGACTCCGACGACGCGGGCTACAGCTACCCCAGTTCGGAGGACGGTGACGAGCGGGAACCGTGGCTCTGAGACCGATTCTGACGTTACTCGTTCGCTGAGATTGTTTCGACGCTCTTTCTGAACCGACGGACGACGTAACCGCGACGGGAAGGCTTACCCCGCAGGACCTGCTTCGTTCGGACATGACTGCCAATCGCGTCGTCCAGGGTCGCATGGTGACCGCCGAAAGCCTCGCCGAGATGATAGAGGGCGAAGACGTAATGGACGCCCAGTCCATCGAAGACGCCGACCGGGAGTGCCCCGAGTGCGGCGGCGACGTACTCGAAGTGGGCTACATGCCCAGTGTCACGGCGTTCGTCACCGGTTGGAAGTGCCAAGAGTGCGATTGGTCCGACACTGACCGCGAGTAAGAAAATCGAAACCCCTTTAGGGAGAATGGACCAACGAATTCCTGCGGGGTCGTGGCCAAGTCAGGGATGGCGACTGACTCCAGAGGCTACGCGCCCGGGACGAAACTCCAGCTGATATACCGAGCGGCCGACTGATCATCGGTCCGCGTTGACGACCCTCTGGAGTTCCGAGGCGCTCACACCGGAGATATCAGTCGATCGGGGGTTCAAATCCCTCCGACCCCACTTCACTTCCTAACGTTTCGAGATTGCCAGCAGAAGCGCTGTTCCTTGATTTGCGGGAACCGAAGTGGTTGTGGATTTCAGTCCAGTAACTTCTGGTCCTCAGTTCCGTCTGGCGACGCTGACTGACAAGGGAAACGGGCAGTAAAACCAGCCTCACCACCTCGGCGAATTGGTCTGTTACTAGTCGATGTCACCACGGACTCGACGGGAAAGGCTACGGCTGGCGAGCAACTGTTCTCGTGGACCGTCGCTCCAACCGACGGAGTGCCCGCCACATTAGCGGGAGTCCAACGATTGCACCGATTACCGTGATAGTGAGGAGATTCCCGACGAGAAGGTGAAGGAAGTCCGTAACCGTGCCTCCTTTTGGCAGGCGATAGCCACAGTGCGTACATTCGACTGCCGTTATCGATAGTTCGCTACCACAGCTCAGACACTCTCCAGTCTCAGCCGTGACCCCGTTGGGTCTCATCGTGGCTATAGTCCGTGTTCATCGTGTAAAGTAACTCACTTCTTAGGGTCTCCTGAATAAAATCCCTAGATAATGACTGAAGTTAGCGTGAGCATGAGAATTTTGGAATCTTAGCTCAGGACGTCGGAAATCCAACTGTGTGGGCTGATTTGCGGTGCTAATTTACCACAGCCTTCCACCGAGCGAATAGCGTTCCTGATTGAGCGCCCGAATAACGCTGTCGCCGGACAGTTCCTCGACTTCGACGACGACGTGCCCTGCTCCGACTGCCTCGAGACCGTCAGTGCCGAGTTCTGTGGACTCTTCGACGAGTGCTTTGGCTGGGCGTCTCCGACCCCGGGTAGAGACCACCGATTCCCATCGCGAGGCCGGACGCACCGAGAAATTATCTACGGTCCATGTCCCCGGTTCGGGATTCTGCACAACAAAGAACCGACTACTCGGAAAGTAGCGGAGTCCGTTCGCAGTCTCCGTAGGGGCCATAGAGCTACGCCGGTTGCCACAACAGTAACCCGTTCCGAACCACTACCTACGCAGACCCACCATGACCACCCACCACATCGCCTCGTGGCTGATGGAACACAGTAGCGTCCCCAAGACCGTCCTCAAACCAGTCGCCACCAAACTCGGCGTCTCGACGAACTACGTCGGCGCGGCGCTGTTCGCGGGTCAAATCGTCTACGAGAATCAGGACACCGTCGTGACGTACACCGGCAAGGGCAGCGTCACCGTCGGCCAGTTCCTCCACGAGCAGTCTCGACGGCGGTACGGCGACGACCATCCGCTGACGGAGTACCTCGGCGAGAACGTGGACGCCGTAACCGAGGCCTTCGAGGGAACCGAAGAGGAGGCCCGCTCTTTCGCCGAGTTCTACCGCCGATTCCGCGCGGTGGACCGCGACTATCGACTGCGAGACGGAATCGATGTCGGCGTGCCGGAGTCTGTCACCGACAGGATGCCCGACGCGGACTCGATTCCGAGTCTCGGCGGGAATGCCGACGAGACCGACCCGAGTGACGCCGTCGATATCCCCGTCACCGACCCGGAGTCGTAGTTCGAGACCGAGCGGACGGTCGTCCGTCGGTCGCCGACCCCGACGAATTAATTGTCCCGCCTCCGAAGGCCCGCGCGATGAAGTCTCCCGAACACGCGACGCTGGGCGCGATAGCCTCACTGCTCCTCGTCTTCGCGCTCCCCGTCTCGGTCCCGCTCGAAGCCGCGGTCCTGTTCGGTTACGGCGTCCTCCTATCGGTGTTCGTCGACCTCGACCACTTCGTCGTGGCCCGCTACCACGCGGGCGACTGGTCGCACCTCCGGCGGTGCGTGACCGACCCCGTCTTCGCGTTCACCGAACAGGAGCAGGTCTTCGATGGCGTGGACACCCGGACGCTGGAGGTCCATCGCCTGCTCAGTCACTCGCTCGTGGGCGGCGCACTCGTCGGGGTGCTCGCGCTGTTCGCTCCCGTCTACGCGCTGTTCACGGCTGGCGTCCTCTACGTCCACGTCGTCGCCGACCTGCTCCGCGACGGCGAAATCGCCTGACGTGTGACCCATGGGTGAACGACCGGACCCGAACTGAACCTTTAACCCACCTCGGAAACCAACTCCTCCCAATGACTGGTGGCGGGTCGCACCTACCGGGAACTCGGGACGAGGAGGGTGACGACCCGATAGTCCTCCACGTGGACATGGACTGCTTCTACGCGGCCTGCGAGCGACGACGGGAACCGCAACTGGAGGGCGAACCGGTCGTCGTCGGGATGGGGTACGAGGGCGGCCAGACCCACGGAGCGGTCGCCACCGCAAGCTACGAGGCCCGCGAGTACGGCGTCGAGAGCGCGCAAGCCATCAGCACCGCGCTGGAGCGCCTGCCGAGAATGGCGGACGCCGAGGACCCCGACACCGACGTAGACCCGGACGAGGCGGGCTACTATCGCCCGGTGGACATGGACCACTACGAGGCGGTTAGCGCGGAAGTCAAGGAGATTCTCCACGAGTCGGCCGACGTGGTTCGGGAGGTCAGCATCGACGAGGCCTACCTCGACGTGACCGACCGGACCGGGTGGAAGGTCGCCGAGGGGTTCGCGCGTCACGTCAAACACCGCATCGACCGCGAGGTGGGCGTGACGGCCAGCGTCGGGGTCGCACCGAACATGTCCGCCGCGAAAATCGCCAGCGACCACGACAAGCCCGACGGTCTCGTGGTCGTGAGACCCGACGAGGTCAGCGAGTTCCTCGCGCCGCTCGACGTGGGAGAGATTCACGGCGTCGGTCCGGTCACGGCCCGCGAGTTGCGCGAGATGGGCATCGAGACGGCGGCCGACCTCGCTGAGGCCGACCGCGCGGAACTCCGGTCCAGATTCGGCGAACGCGGCGCGGAGATGCACCGCCGGGCGCGCGGGGAGGACGACCGCGAGGTGACGCCCAGAGGACGCCCGAAGAGCCTCTCTCGGGAGTCGGCGTTCACCGAGGCGACCGACGACGACGAGCGAAAGCGCGAACAGGTTCGGACCCTCGCGGAGGCGGTGGCCGACCGCTCGCGCCGGAAGGGCGCGATGTACCGGACCATCGGCATCAAAGCGGTGACGCCGCCCTACGACGTGAACACCCGCGCGAAGTCGCTCCCGGGTCCGGTGGACGACCCCGGACTGGTCGAGGAGGTCGCGCTGGAACTGCTCGCGGAGTTCGACGGCGTCGAGGTCCGGAAGGTCGGGGTCCGCGTTTCGAACCTCTCGTTCGCGGACGGCGAGCAGTCGAGTCTCGGCGACGGGTGGGGAACGGCCGGAGCCGAGACCGACTCGTCGGGGCCGGACGGCGCGGGGAGCGAGTCGGCGCCCCGGCGACCGGACGAGGACGCGGACGACGAGGACGACTCCGGCAACCAACGTTCGCTCGGCGACCAGTGGGAGATGTCGGACGGGGAGAGGGCAGAGGAAGCGTCGTCGAACGGAGGGATGGCGGCCGGGGAGACGGCGGACGGAGAGACGGTGGTCGGGGAGACGGCGGACGGAGAATCGCCGACCGCTGTGACCGACGGCGAAGCGGACGGCGGCGTGCCCGCCGACCCCGACAGTGACGGTCAGTTGTCCCTCCGAGACGCGTGGGCCGGTGACGACGTGGCGTTCGACGAGAGAGCGAACGACGCCGACGGCGACCGGGACGCTGATTCGGATGGCAGTTCCGATTCCGACGCGGACGGCGACTCCGTCGGCGATGCGGACCTCGACGGACAGGTGTCGCTCGGCGTCTTCGAGTCGGCCCCGGAGTCGGATTCGACTCGATAGCGTCGCATACACCGCCGCGACCCGTGTGACTAAAGCAATCGAGCGACAATTCACGGACATGGATGCGACGCAACCGGACCCGACGTGGGACGCCGAGGCGCACAGCGAGAGCGTAGACATCATCGAGGCCGCTGTCGGCGAAGTCACGTACAGAGTGTGGGGTGCCGACTGGTGCGGCGACTGCCACGACGTCCTCCCCGACTTCTTCGCCGCGCTGGAAGCCGCGGGCGTTCCGAACGACGAGATAGACGTCCACGAGGTGGACGAGAACAAGGACGGAGAGGGAGTTGAGGAGTACGACGTGACGCTCATCCCGACCATCGTGGTCGAACGCGGCGACGAGGAGGTCGCGCGCTTCGAAGAGAGCGAGGACCGGCCCGCGGCCCGGTACCTCGCCCAACGACTGCACGACAGCGACGTGATGGTCTGAGCGCCACCGGTTCGTCTCCTCTTCTCCCGATTACTCGTCAGGTTCGCCCTCCGCGAACCACTCGTCGGTCCAGTGGAGTTCTCCCCCGACGACGACCGGGGCCGAGTAGTCGCTCAGGGTCCTCTCGATTTTCGCCCCGGAGTTCGTGAACGTCTTCAATCGACCCGGAACGAGGTAGAAGTCGGGGTCCTCCGCGCTCTGGAACTGGGGCTTTGCCGCCGCGCCTATCGGATACTCCTCGGTCGCGTAGCTAACGAGGGTCATGGAGACTTCCTCGTCGGGGGCCGGTACCGTCGTCGCGTCGTACTCGTGGCCGAAGTCGTAAATCAGCGGGTTGCCGTCGGCACACTGGGCGATGGTCACGCTAGGGTCGCCGACGACGAGGTAGTGGCGGCCGATGGCGGTGTACTCCTCGACGATTTCGAGCGCCGCGCCGACGCCGAACCCGTAGTTGAGCAGACGCGCGAACGTCTCGCCGACCTCGACCGCTCCGAGGTTGTCCACGTCGCCCCAACTCACGATAGCCGTGCGCGCGCCCGCTTCGACCAGCGCGACGCCCTGGTCGTGCGACCGGCAGGCGTTGAGCAGGATGGTCGTCGCGCCGGTCTCCTCGACCGTTTCGGCGTCCAAGATACCGTCCGAACACGCGAACCCGCGACCGTCGATGTGACCGATGAAGTGAAACAGGTCGTGGTCTTCGGCCAATAGCGACCGGAGTTCGGCGGTCGAGACGTCAAACCGGCAATCGACGTCGAACGGGACCGTGTCCCGCATGCCGTACACCTCCGAGACCGTATCCCACTCCTCGCGCATCTGCTCGTCGTTGCAGACGACGGTCACGTCGATGATGCCGTCGGTGGGTTCGGTCCTGTCGTGGGCGAAGGCCGAGTCGAGGAGTTTCGCCCCGTGGACCGGCGTTCCATCGCCCACCCACGCCCGCTCCATGGAGTCGGTCTCGGGGAGCGGAACGTACTCGCTGGAGTCCGGGACGCCCGTCGCCCGGGAGTCGGCGTCAGTCGGGAGACCGAGACCGCCGTCGTCGAGTTGCGGTCCGCGCTTGAACGCGCTCAGCGCGTCGTGCTGGTCGGGATGAGACCCGTCCGTCGATGCCGCCGAACCGGGTGACGGCGACGAGTCGGTCGCACGGGACTGGACTCGGACTAGCGAGAGGTCTCTGGCGACGAACGGAAGCAGTTCGACGCTGTCGGCGACGGGCCGGACGTGAGTGGTCCGACTCCAAGCGGGCATCGCGTCGGTCAGCGCCGAGTACGGGACCGAGAGGTACGCCGCCAGTTGCTCGCCGAGCGCCGCCCCGTACAGGTCGGCGAAGTCGAGGTCCGTCACCGATTCGACCGCGCGTCGCTCGGCCATATCCATCGGGTGGAAACCCTCGGTTCGAGTCACGCAGTCGAGCAGGAACGCCTGTTTCAGGACACGAACTACCTCGTCTTCGAATCCGCGCTCCGTGTCGAGTGGGTGGCTGAAGCCGGTCTCTGCGGTCAGTCTCGGTCTCTCGTCGGGCACCACGGTCGCACCGAGGTAGTAGGCCAGCGGCGCGACAGTGCAGACGTGTTCGTAGTCGGCCGGGATGCGGAGCGTGACCCCGGTATCGGGCGTGTCGATGTCGTCCGGAATCGCCAGTTCGTCGCCGCGTTCGAGGAGCGGCGGATGGCCGCGGAGCGTCGGCCACGACCGCTCGCAGGTCGTCGTCTTCAACCCCGACCCGAACGTCGAGAGGGCCTGCATTACGGTCTCGGGGTCGTCGGGGACCGTGACCGTCCCCGCGGGCGAGGAGTGATTAGACCGCGCGCCGAGTTCGATGGTGGTCTCGCCACCGAACGCTATCTCGACGTACTCGGTGGTCGCCTCGACGACGAGCGACGACGCGACTCGGAGGTACGTCTTCACGGGGGCGTCCACTTCGAGGAGGTATTCGTCGGCGTCGAGTTCGAAAGTTCGGTCGTGGCCGACGTCGGTGATGTGGGACCCGTCGGCGGCGTCCCGGACGACCACGACGGGGACGTTGTACGGTAACCTGATTCCCGAGGTGGTGACTCGCCAGGCGACCGAAACCGGATAGACGAACGCGTCGGTGTCGGCGGAAGTCGGGGATACCGTTTCCGGCGTGTGGAGAGCGTACCGGTTGTTCTCGATGGGGTCGAGTATCTCCACTCCCGTCGCGTGGTCGAGCGGGTCGATTCGCGGGCGCATATTGGTGTACCTCCGTTAGGAATCGAGAGCGGCCGTCTCAGAGGGGGAGCCAGTCGGTCATCAGGTCGTGGCTCGGGACGTGCCAGCGTTCCTCGGCGTGGTGGTCGTGTTTCGCGGAATCGACGGCCCGAACCTCCACGACGGCGTCGAACTCGTCCGCCAGTCTCTCGACGCGGTCGCTTCCGTACGGTTCGGTCAGGACGTAGTGACCCATCGCGTCGTAGTCGTGAACGTACCCCGTGACGACCTCCAAGCATCGGCGGACCACGTCGCGGTCGTAATGTTCGAACAGGGCACCGAGCGAGTCCACGCCGACGCGCAACTGGGCCGGTCCGAGACCGCCAGCGTGGCGATTGAACGTCGCCATCGATTCGGCAACCTCGGCCTGTAAGCCCGCGAGTTGGGGGTCCACGACTCGACGTTCGGAGATAGCCAACGGTGGCGATTCAGGTCGGTCGCCAGCCTCCACGACCGACCGAGGCGGTGAGGCGTGGTTGATTACTTCGGTCGTCTCGGTGAACGACCCCTGAATCTCCTCCGGGTCGGGCAGGCGCTCGACCACGCTCTGAGGACTCGCGTCGGTGATAGCGAGCAGGCGGTATCGGCGCTCGTCGGTTCCGCCGAGGAGGCTACCGCTCGCCTCTGTGAACAGGCGACGCGGCGCATCGCCGACGACTAGCAGATTACAGCCGTCGGACTTCAGCTCCCGAAGGACGTCGAAGAACCGCGTCACACCGTCTGTGTCGGTGGTATCGGTCTCCGAATCGTCACGCCGACGGCCGGAACTCCCAGCACTCATTCGCGGAATAGTTAAATATGTATGTTTAATAATCTTTCGCACCGGGCGGAAATATGGCGGAACGACGTCGGTCTTCCTATCGATTTCGAAGAGTGAGAGAGACCGACGCGGCGTATCGACGTCGGTAGCAGTATCTATTGGTCGCCGTCGGCCCAGTCGAGCGCGTCGGCGAGGTCCGCGTTCGGTGGCGAGCAGGCGAAGTTCCGGCAGACGTAGACCGTGGGTTCGTCACCCGACTGGCCGCGCCCGGCCCAAATGGGCGGCGCTTCGTCGAGACCGAGTCGGTCGAGCCACTCCGATACTCCCTCGTCGGTCGGCGGGCGGCGCGACAGCAGGCGGGTCGGCAGGTATCGGTCGCCGAGTTCGTCGGCCCACGCGTCCAGGAGTCGCTCGGCGGCCATCGTCACTTCGAGAGACCCCTGCGCGTACCGGTCGGCCGCCAGCGCGAGCGAGGCGTGCTGGAGCGGGTTCGAGCGAATCTGCTGACCCCGCGTTTCCAGCACGCGCTCGGCGATGTCCGCGAACTCGTCGTCGGGCCTGAACTCGGCCAGCGCGAGCAGCGTGTCGGCCGCGACGCCGAGACTGGAGGGCGTCGATTGGTCGCTCGGTTCCTGCGGGCGAGCGACCAGTTCCTCGCCGGTCTCCGGCGTGAAGTAGATGGTTCCGGCGTCGGCGTCCCAGAACTCGGCTTCGATGGCCTCCGCGAGGTCGAGCGCGAACCCGAGGTGGTCGGGGTCGCCGGTGGCCTCGTACAGGTTCAGCGCACCTCGCGCGAGGAAGGCGTAGTCTTCGAGGTAGCCCTCGATGGCAACGTCGCCACCGTGAGACTCAGTCTCACGAGCTTCCGAGCGCGACTCGGAAACATCTCTGAACCGCCGGAACAGGTGTCCCGACTCGCCGTCCCCGTCGGGATTCCAGAGCCTCTCGCGGACGAATCCGAGCGCGTCCGCCGCGAGGTCCGCCCACCGCTCGCCGTCGTCCAGCACGAGCGCCCCCTCCGCGAGCGCGGAAATCATCAGACCGTTCCACCCGGCCAGCACCTTCTCGTCGCGTCGCGGTCGGACGCGCTCCTCGCGCGCTGCGAAGACCTGCTCGCGGGCGTCTTCGATAGTTTCCTCGACCGCTCGCTCGTCCATCGCGTACTCGTCGGCGAGGTCCGCGACAGACTCGCTGATAGTCAGGACAGTCTTCCCCTCGAAGTTGCCCGACTCGGTGACGCCGAACCGGTCACAGAACAGGTCGGCGGCGGTGTCGGCGTCGGCGCGTTCGCCGCCCCAATCGCCGTCGTCGATGGCCTCCCGAATCTGCTCTGGCGTCCAGACGTAGAACTTGCCCTCCTCGCCATCGCTCTGGGCGTCGAGCGTGCTGTAGAACCCGCCCTCGTCGTGGGTCATCTCGCGCTCCACGAACTCGAACGTTCGGCGGGCCGCTTGCGCGTATCTGTCGTCGCCCGCGACCTGATAGCCCGCCAGCATCGCCCGCGGAATCTCGGCGTTGTCGTACAGCATCTTCTCGAAGTGGGGGACGACCCACTCGCGGTCCACGGTGTAGCGGTGGAACCCGCCGCCGACGTGGTCGAAGAGACCGCCCTCGGCCATCGCGGTCAGGGTTTCGGTGGCGACCTCACGGTACTCCGCGGCGCTGTCGTCGTCGCCCGCGTCCGCGGCGCGGTCGGCCGCCCGCAGGAGGAGGTGGATTCGCCCGGCCTGCGGGAACTTCTGGCCGGTGCCGAACCCGCCGTGTTCGCGGTCGGCGACCGGACCGCGGCGTCGGCGGCGCTTCCGAGCAGGTCCCCGCCCGGGGTTTCGCCGGGGTCGGGCACGGACTCCAGTTCGCCCTCGATGGCGTCGGTCCACTGGTCGGCCCGGCGCTCCATCTCCCGGCGGTCCTCCTCGTCGCTCCACGAGTCGGCGATGCTGGAGAGCAGGTCACGGAAGCCGGGTTGACCGCGCTTGGCCTCCTTCGGGAAGTAGGTGCCGACGTAGAAGGGTCGGCCGTCGGGCGTGAGCCAGACCGAGAGCGGCCACCCGCCGCGGCCCGAGACCGCCTGACAGATGGTCTGGTAGATGCTGTCGAGGTCCGGCCGCTCCTCGCGGTCCACCTTGACGGGGACGAAGTTCTCGTTGAGCGTCTCGGCGATTTCCTCGTCCTCGAAGCTCTCCTCCTCCATGACGTGACACCAGTGGCACGCCGAGTAGCCGACCGACAGGAAGATGGGCACGTCGCGCTCCTCGGCGGCCGAGAGGGCGGCGTCGTCCCACGGTTGCCAGTTGACCGGGTTGTCGGCGTGCTGGCGGAGGTACGGACTCTCCTCCTCGTCCAAGCGATTCCGCTCGGTCGGGTCGGCGTCGGGTTCGCTCATGGCTGACCCGAAGGGCTTGAGGGACGTAAAGTCGGGCTTTCTCGGAAGGTCGGTGGTGACGGAGTTGCGTTCACTGGGCCATCGAATCGGTTGGAGTTCGGCGGTCGAAATCCACGTACGTGCATACTTCCCTTATCGGCAAGAGCAACCTTTACACTCCCTTGCCTACATCGTCCGAGCATGAGCGAAACAGTCCTGCTGGTCGGCGGCGGCGGCCGTGAACACGCTATCGCCCGGGCGCTGAGCGAGAGCGACGCTGACCTCTACGCCTGCGCCGGGAACCGCAACCCCGGCATCGCGGCGCTCGCCGAGGGGTTCGAGACGCTCGATACCGAGAACGCCACCGCGGTCGTCTCCTACGCCGAGGACGTGGGCGCGACGCTCGCGGTCGTCGGCCCCGAGGGACCGCTGGCGGCCGGGGTCGCCGACGCGCTGGACGACGCCGGAATCTACGCTTTCGGCCCGAACGAGGCCGAGGCCCGCATCGAGACCGACAAGGCCTACCAGCGCCGGTTCATGCGCGAGAACGACGTTCCGGGCTGTCCAGACTTCGAGACGTTCGACGATATGGAGGCCGCCTGCGAGTACATCGACGAGTACGACGGCGACCTCGCCGTGAAACCCGCCGGACTCACCGGCGGGAAGGGCGTCCGGGTCATCGGCGACCAAGTCACGAAGGAGGAGGCCAAAGAGTACCTCCGCGACTCGGACTACGACCGCGTGGTCCTCGAAGAGCGCCTCGTCGGTGAGGAGTTCACCGTGCAGGCGTTCGTGGCGAACGGCGACCTGCGGGTCACCCCCGCGGTGCAGGACCACAAGCGCGCCTACGAGGGCGACGAGGGACCGAACACCGGCGGGATGGGCAGTTACAGCGACTCGGGACTCGAACTCCCGTTCATGACGAGGACGACTACCGCGAGGCGCTCGACGTCCTCGAAGCCACCGTGGAGGCGCTCTCGGGCTACAAGGGCGTCCTCTACGGCCAGTTCATGCTCACCGCCGACGGCGTGAAGGTCGTGGAGTTCAACGCCCGGTTCGGCGACCCCGAGGCGATGAACACCCTGCCCGTCCTCAACACCGACTTCCTCGACGTGCTGGTCGCCGCCCGCGAGGGCGACGACTTGCCCGAACTCTCGTTCGTGCCGAAGGCCACGGTCTGCAAGTACGCCGTCCCCGAGGGCTACCCGACCGACCCGAAGGCGGGCGCGAAGGTCCAAGTCACTGAAGAGAACGCGGGCGACGCACTCCTGTTCTACGCCAGTGTGGACGAACGCAACGACGGTATCTACACGACCACCTCGCGGGCGTTCGCGGTCGTGGGCGTGGCCGACACCATCACCGAGGCCGAGGAAATCGCCGAAGCGGCCCTCTCGGTCGCTGGCGAGGAGGGACTCGACGTGCGCCACGACATCGGCAAACCCGACCTCGTACAGCAGCGAATCGACCACGTGGCCGCCCTCCGCGGCGAGTAACCGCGACCTACTCCCCGTTCAGCGCCGACCTGTCCTCCCGTAGTCGTGACCTGTTCACTCGTAGCCACGACTTGTCCGGCCTTAGCCGCGACCTGTGGCGCGCCAAGCGACCCATAACAAACCGCCGTCTGGTCGTTTCCGCGCACATGTCCAAGCACGACGCCCCCGCCGAATCGCTGACGACCGACCAAGCGTTCGACCTGCTCGGCGACAGCACCCGGCGGCGAGCGGTGGCGGCTCCGGGAGTTCGACGGGTCGGCGACCCTCGACAGACTGGCCGAGGCCACCGCGGCCGGCGTCGAGGACGTGGACCCGTCGGCGGTGACGGCCGACCGTCGCGAGCGAACCGCGACCATGCTCCATCACAACCACCTGCCGCGACTCGAAGACGCCGACGTGGTGGAGTACGACCCCGCTGAGAGTCGGGTGGAACTGACCGACGTCGCGACGGACCTCGAACCGTACTTCGAGGTAATCGACGGAACGTACTCCGAGTAGGACCGCTCCGGCGACCAACTACTTTCAAGACCGAACCCCACTAATTCCCGCCCGTGCCCGACGACATCGACGAGACGGACGAGACCGACGAGAGGCGACGCCACGACCGCATCGCGCATCACGCCACGCCGGGTCCGGGCAACTCCCTTCGGTCGTGGACCCGCGCCAAGAGCCCCCTCCGCGTCGCTCTGAACTACGTCGTCATCGTCCTCGCGCGCATCTCGCCGAGCCTCAAACTCAAGAACCTCCTCCTGCAAAGCATCGGCGTGACCGTCGGCGAGGGCGTCTCGTGGGGACTCGAATCGACGCCGGACGTGTTCTGGCCCGAACTCGTCACGGTCGAGGACCACGCTATCGTGGGCTACGATGCGACCATCCTCTGTCACGAGTTCCTGCAGGACGAGTACCGGACCGGCGAGGTGGTCGTCGGCGAGCGCGCCATGATAGGTGCGGGCGCGATTATCCTCCCCGGCGTCGAAATCGGCGAGGGCGCGAGCGTGGCCGCGAACTCGCTGGTGACCCAAGACGTGCCGCCCGGCGAGACGGTCGCCGGGGTGCCCGCCCGTCCGATGGGCGGCGAGGGGTCGGCGGACTGAGTTCTCCCACGCCGGTTCGTGTGCGGGGCTACCCCGCCAACAGGAATCGCCTGACGCCGAACTCCGCGAGCGCGAGGATGCAGGTGGCGACGACGAGCGGCGGGCCGAAGACGAACGGATAGAGTCCGACAGGGTCCGTCTCGCCGTTCACGTTGAGGAACAGGACCAGCACCGCGACCGTCGCCGCGAACGCGCCCGCCAGCGGTGCAACGAATCGCCAGCGAGCGTAAACGTAGTACGGAATCGCCACCTGCAACGCGATGACGACTGCGTTCAGAGCGAGGACGACTCCGAGGGTGGCGGGTTGCTCGGACGCCGCGGACGGGAGACCGACCGTGGCGAGTCGCGCGACGGCCCAGACCGCGAGACAGGACGCGGCGTAGACCGCGCCGCCACCGACTGCGAAGGTCGCGGGCCGGGGACGCGGCGCTGGGAACCAGTAAGGCGCGGCGGCCGCGAGTGCGGCGAAGAAGCAGGCGACGCCGAGCGTCAGTGCGTCACTTCCTAGAACGGGGTCCGGACTCCCCGGCATCGAATCAGTCCCGAATCCGGACGACGCCCTGCTCGAACACCCGACTGTTGGGGATGATGTACTCCTCGCCGTCGTTCTCGATTCGGGTGACGAGGACGTCCACTTCCTGAACGATTCCGCGGTCGTCGCCGACCTCGACCTCGTCGCCGATGCCGTAGGGCTGGTTCAGCAGGAGGTAGACGCCCGCCGCGGACGACCGGAGGAGGTCCCAGAGCGCCACGACGCCGAAGAGGATGACCGCGAGGACGTACGCCGCCAGCAGGATGAGGAGGGCCTCGATGGCGACGTTGACCTGCCCCAGCGCGACCAGCACCGCGAGGTAGACGATAGTGTACTTGACGAGTCGCGGGATGATGCCGACTTCCGGGAGTTTGACCGACCGGAGTCGCTCGCCGACGACGAGTTCGGCCTTGTCGGCCACGACGAACCCGACGATGAACACGAGGATGGCGATGAACAGGTCGGGAATGAACGTCAGCACGCCGTTCCAGAAGAGGCGGGCGTTGAGGAGTTCGGCGACGTTGAGCGCGATGAGGACGACGACGCCGTAGATGAACCACGAACTGAGTCGGGAGACCAGCGAGACGGTGTCCGTCCCGAGGCTCTGGGCCGTGCGCTCGAAGGGCGTGCGCTCGACCGCTTCCGGGACGCCCGCGGCGGTCAGAAGTCGCTGGTTCACTCGGCCGATGACGTACCCCGCGAGCAAACCGGCGATGAGGATGAGCAGCGCGAGGATGAACTGAAACTGGTCGCGGAGGAGGACGTCGAACGCCACCTGCATCAGTACTCCTCCGGGTCGATTTCGAGTACCAGTTCGCCGCCCTTGAACGCGCGGACGAGACCGTCACTCTCGGAGAGGACGACCGCCGTCGCGTTCGTCTCGCGGGTGACAGCGCCCGCGGCCATGTGGCGTGCGCCGAGACCCTTGGGGATGTCCACGCCCTCGGCGGACGGTTCGAGATAGCGGTAGGCCGAGACTATCTTGCCCGCGTCGCTGATGATGAACGCGCCGTCGAGTCGCGAGAACTCCTTGAGCATCACGTTCACGATGGGGTCGCCGACGTGGACGTGGGACTTCTCGAAGGGGTTGTACGAGAGCGGCCGGGACTTGTTCATCACCTTGCCCGCGTCGCCGACGACGAACAGCGCGCCGACCGGTTTGCCCTTCTGGCCCTTCTTGCCGAGTTCGATGGCCACCTCGAACACGTCCCGGATGACGCCGGGGTCGGCCCGCGAGTTGGCGAAGAGGTCGTAGACGCCCGAGTGCATCGAGTCGCTGGCACGCGCCCGCGTCACGGTGTCGGTCCCGTCCCCGAACATGCTGACCGCACAGACGACCACGTCGCCGTCCTCGACGATGCCCTGTTCCATTCCGCCTTCGATGCCGAACCGGATTCGCTCTCGGTCGTTGTCGAACTCCAGCGGAAGTTCCACGAACTCGTCGGCCCCGACTGAGTTCTCCGGGCCGACGACGACCAAATCCACGTCCGCGTCGAGGTCGGCGTATCGGTCGTAGTAAGACCCGCTGGGTGAGAACAGAAAGACCGCATCGGCGTCCTCGGTAACGTCCCCCAAGAGTTCGCTCACGTCAGCCATTACCCGAAACGACTCAGCGACCGGAGAAAAGGTTTGTGGGTGTATATATCAGGCGAATGTGACTATCTGTCGGCGGAATTCCCCGGTGACTGCTCGGTATCCTCTCTCGGATTCGTCGTCTGATACTAGGTAGCGGACTACTTACGAACCCTCGTCGTCGAAGAACTCGAGGTCGCTCCCGGTCTCACCGCCGTCGCCCACGGCCGCCGTCCGCGCGGCGTCTTCTCCCTCGTCTTCGGCCGACACTACGACCGTCTCGATACTCCCGAAGGCGTCCGATTGGTAGCGAGTTTCCTTCGACTCCGGGTCATCGTCGTCGGGGTCGGCAGTGACGCCCGCACCGAACACGGCCAGTAGACCCACGACGTACGCACCGACGGCCGCGGGCGGTAACGCAGCGAGTTCGCCGGTCCATCCCGTCGGAACCGTCGTCCAGAACAACGCGAGACCCGTCGCACCGACGAGCGTTCCGACACCCGTGACGCCCCGCGAGAAGTCGGTGTCGACCGCGCGGACGAACAGCGCGAGGAACGACGTTAGCAGCGACCCACCGCCGAAGAGGACCGCCACCCGTAGCGCGGCGGGTTTGCCGAGACCGAATCCCGCGACGAGACTCGCAGTCGCGGCGACGACCCCGACTGCGGCCACCCCGCCCCCGCCGAGCAGAAGTACGGCCCGCATCAGTCCCCGCCAACGGACCCCCGGGTCGAACGTGTCCCCAAGACCTGACATGTCTAGAGTAATATGTAACGAGGGAGGAAAAGTATATCGAACGGAAACGAGACTGGTGGTATATTTACGATGGTTCGGGGTTGCTACAGATATGTACTGTTTAGTGGTACCACCTATCACTAACCTCGATGCGGTCGTCGGGTTGCGAAAGGGAGACTCACCGGCGCGAAGTAGACGAACCACCAGGCGAGTTCGTCACGTCGAAAATGCGCAGGACCGGATTCGAACCAGAGCAAGAGGGCCGGGCATGCGGCGCACGACGCCGTTCCGGGCGACTTGCAGGGTTCGAATCGCCCCGCTCTTCGCTCACTTCGTTCGCTGATGCGCGGGACCGGATTCGAACCGGCGGACCCCTACGGGATAGCGTCCTAAGCGCTACGCCGTTGGCCTGGCTTGGCAACCCGCGCGCACTCCTCAGTTCCGGCGAGGGCGACAAGAAACTGTCGTTCTCTCGGCATCGGTGGGAAGACTCGGCACGGGGCGGCCACGCGCCGAACGCATCGCCGTCCGCCCAATCGCAACCCGACCCCGAGACGCTTATGTGAACTCGGTCGTAACGACGTATCGTGTATCGGGCACGCGACCACGTGGAGAACCAGCGCTGGCTCGCCGAAATCGAGGAGGCCGCCGACCGCCTCGACCTCGACGCGGCCGCCCGGTCTCGGGCGACCGACCTGTTCCTCTCGACCGTCTCGGAGTGGGACGCTCCCGACGAACGAGACGCCGACTCCCGGCGGGCCGTCGTCGCGGCGAGTCTCTACGCCGGGTCGCTCATCGAGGGCGACCAGCGCTCGCAGGGGGCGGTCGCCGACGCCGTGGGCGTCGCTCGACTGACTATCCAGCAGCGCTGGAAGGAACTGCTCGAAGAGGCGGGACTCGAACCGCCGTCGTGGTAGCGGCGGACGGGCGCGACCGTCGCGGAGCGAAGCGTGTCGTTTAATTGACCCCACTAGGAAATTTCGGATTACTGATGGCTCAGGTGCTCTCCAGTGCGTGGGCGACACTCCTCCTCGGCGCGGTAATCCTCGCGGTCGGCTATCTCGTGAAGTATCGCCAGTGGACGACGCTCGTCGCGAGGTCCGCTCCCTTCGATGGCACGGACCCCTCGCCCGTGTTCGCGAGTTACGCCGGGAACGTCACGCTCGTCGCGGGCGGGTTCGTAGTCAGCATGGGCGTCGCCCAGTCGCTCGGTCTGCTGGCGCTCGTTCCGGGATGGCTTCGGGGACTGCTGTTCGTCGGCGCAGTCGTACTCGTCACTCCGCGACTCGGCGTCGTCGCCACCGAGCGATGAAGCAGGAGTCGCTCGGGTCGCGCGTATCGGTCGTCACGTTCGACTAATAGGGAGTGGTGGCGATAGGCGAGTCTCGAAAATTGATTACCGTTCGGCGTCGCGGCCGTCTCGTTCCGGGGTGAGGTTACCGTGTTCGTCGATTTCGCCCTTGACGATGCGCGTGCTGGAGATGATGTCGCCGTCCTCGGCCGTGACGTGGGAGACGACCTCGACGTCGAGGGGGTCGTGGCCGCGCTCTTCCCGAATCTCGTTGATTCGCTCGGCACCGTCGGTCGTCTCGGGCGAAACCACCAGCGCGTCGAACTGGGGTTCGGTGGCGATGCCGGTCGGTTCGGTCAACTCCCGGACCTCGAACTCTCGGTCGTACTCGTCGGCGATTTCGGCCAGCACGGCCTCCAAATCGGCCTTCCGTTCGTCGAACGGGCGGACGTACCGGTCCTCGTGACGCGTCTTCGGGGCGAGTTCGTCGCTGGTCAGTCCGACCGTCACGTCACCGAGTTCGAACGCGCGCTCGAACAGCGCGCGGTGGCCGTCGTGGACCGGGTCGAAGGTCCCGCCCAGGGCAACCCTCATACCCTCGCGAAGGGTTCCCCGCGGCTTAGTGCCTTCGGAATATCGTCCGGAGACGTGAATATTACTCCTCGTCGTCGTCCGACTCCTCTTCTTCGACGCTGATGCTCACGGGTTCGCTCGTCTCCGACTCTAGTTCGGCGTCGGACTCCGATTCGAGGTGGTCGTCCAGATTGAACACCGTGTTGAGTTCGTCCTGTATCTGGCCCACGATACCGCCGACGAGGTCGCTCGGCGCGATGGCGGTGTACTCGTAGGGGTTGTTGCCCGCGCCCTCGCTCTCGCGCTTGCGGCGTTCGACTATCTCTTCGTCGTGGAGTTCGGCCAGCGATTCGCGGACCGTCGAGGGGTAGAGACCGGTCCCCTCGGCGATTTCCTCGCTGGTGCTGTAGGGCTGTTGGCGGAGGTAGACGTAGATTCGGGCGCGCGTCTCGGTGTCGAGGACCCACGAGAGCAAATCGACGATGCTCTGGTCGAACTGGTCCACCGCGCGGTCGGCCTCCTCTTCGAGGCGCTCACGGCCCTTCGAGATGCGGTCCCGGCCCTCCGCGTCTTCGACAGGCACGTCCTGTTCGACCGACACCGTCTCTTCGCCCGCTACCTCCACGTTCACTTCCTCGGTGAGGTCGCCTTCCTCGTCCACTTCGAGTTCCTCTTCGACCGTCACGTCGTCGTCCACGTCGTCGATTTCCGCCTCCTCGACGGTGTCGTCCTCGACGTTCACGTTCTCGTCGTCTGTGTTTTCTCCGGACATGTCCTCTCTACGAGGACACAAGCCGCGGGCGAGTAAAAACTTTGCTTACAGGCGGTGGCGCTCCGCTGTTCGGGGTCGGGCGGCTATCGCTCGCTCAGAACCAGCGACTCGTAGAGGGCGTCGGTCCCCTCCTCGTCGCGGACCCGCCGCTGGCGGGCCGCGCCGCTCTCGCCGTCGTAGATGTCGCGGATGCCGGAGACGCCGAGTCGTTCGCACTCGCGGTCCACGACCTCGCCGAGACCGATTTCGCCCTCGCGGTCGCGCCGGATAAACGCCGCGTCGTGGCCGTAACGCATCGCCCGCCACTTGTTCTCGTCCAGGAGCTCTCGCCGGTGGCGATACCCCTGCTCCCCGTCTTCGTAGCGCTCGGCGAGGTCGCGGACCAGCGCGTGGGTGTACTCCACGAACGCCAGCACGCGCTCGGGGTCGCGCTGGCCGTCGGGCGTTCGGACTTCGACCGTGCCGAGGCCGGTGTGGGGTCGCACGTCGTACCAGAGTTCGCCGCGGTCGGCGATTGAGTCGGTCCGGAGCATGGTCTCCTCGAACGCGGCGAAGTCCTCGTACGAGTCGAAGTCGGTCGGCATCCCGGTGTTCGGGAGCGCCTCGAATATCTTGGCCCGGGCCGACTGGAGACCGGTGTCGAACCCGTTCCAGTACGGCGAGTTAGCCGACAACGCGAGCATCACGGGCAGGTACCAGCGAATCTCGTTGGCGACCCAGACCGCCTTGTCGGCGTCGTCCACGCCGACGTGGACGTGGAGACCGGTGGTGGTGTTGCGGTGCTGTGGGTACTGAATCCGGTTCAACTGGTTCCGATACCGCGGCTTCTCGGCGTGTTCGAGTTCGCGCCACTTCGCACCGGGGTGAAGCCCCGCCGCCGCGATTCGGAAGCCGCCCGCTTCGGCGTGTTCGACCAGCGCGTTTCGGACCGCCAGCAGGTGGTCGCGGGCGTCCGCGAGTCGCTCTATCTTCGGCGTCTGGGTCTCGATGACGCACTTGAACAGTTCGTGGTCGAGTCGCCCGTCGAGAATCTCGGGCGGGTCACGCTCGTAGACGAGTTCGTCGGTCCCGGCCGTCGGGCGGCCCCGGCGGTCGACGACGTAGAACTCCTCCTCGATGCCCAGCGTCCCCATCTCCGCGAAGCTCTTAGCCGAACCCGAGTCCATTTCTCGGACGTTCGCAATCCGGCGTATAAATAGTTCCGAACCCGGCAGGGTCGGGCGAAAGCGGCCGGGGCGGTGGTTCACCGCCGTCGAGCGACTCGGTTACTTCGGTCGGCCGAGCGACTCGCTTCACTTCGGCCGAGCGACTGGTCTCACTTCGGTCGGGCCACGACGCCGAGGTGGTCGTCGTGGTACGGTTCGAGTCGTTCGGTCGCCAGCACCTCGTAGCGCTCCCGGAGGTTGGCCAGCGCGTCGTCGAACACGTCCTCGGGGTCGCGAGTCACGTCCTCGCTGCGGGCCTTGATGGCCGCGAGCAGGCGACCGTCCTCCCGGAGGAACCGGGCGTTCTCGACAGCGACGCGCGCCTGTCCGCGCGTCGCCACGTCCTGAACGATGGCGTCCACCTCGGACTCCACGACGTGCGCGTAGCTCTCGGGTTTACGGGCGTCTTTCAACAGGGGGAAGAGGTTCTGTCGGTCCTCGGCGACGCCCACCAAATCTCGGACCGGACGGGGAGCGAACTCCACGGCGTAGGTCGGCCCGGAGAAGTCGGCAACGTGGCTGACGGTCGTCCCGCTGGCCGCGCCGAGGTAGAGGACCGTCTCGCCGCCCGCGAGGCCGGTGTCCATGCCGGACTCGACCATCGCGGCGAGCTTCGACCGTCCGGCGTCCCAGCACCGCCACCCCTCGTCGGTGGGTTCGCCGTAGACCGGCGGCCCCCGCGTCGCCAGACGCTCGCGTCCGTCGAAGGCGCGGCGCTCGACGCCCTCGGGAAGGTCGGTCACGCTTCGCCCTCCTGCTCGGTCCCGTCCGCGTCTCCCGTCTGCTCGCTTCCGTCTCCATCTCCGGCGTCGTTTCGTCCCCGAATCTGGTCCATGCGTCGCCGTAACTCCTCGTCCAGTTCGGGTTTGCGTTCGCCGGAGTAGTGGTCCACGCGCGCCGCGATGGTGAGTTTCCCGGCGAGGGTCCGGGCCGCCGACCCGCGCTTCTCCGGTCGGGTCCCCCGGACGTACTCGTGGGTGAAGATGACGCCGTGCTTGGGCGAGGGGGCGCGCCCGCGGAGGTGCGCGAACAGCGCGTCCTCTGCGCCGAGAACCTGTACGGTCCCCGCCGGTTTCTTAGCGAGCGATTCGAGTCCGCCCGCGAGCGATATCAACCGCGACGCGAGAACCGGCCCGGCCATCGCCGCGAGGTTCGGCGCGACGTCGGCCGTCTCGCGCTCGATGAACTCCCGGAGCGCGTCGCTCTCGTCGGCGAGGTCGGCGGTCCGGCGAGCCAGCGAAATCAGTCGCTCCTCGGTCGGCGACGCCGGGTCGCGTGCGGCGAGTTCCCGGGCGTACTCCACGCCGGTCCCGGCGTCGGCGTCCCGACTCCCGGCCCACTCGGCGACGCGCTCGGCGAGTTCGTTGGCCTGCGCCGCGGCGTCGTCCATCGCCCGGACCGCGTGGACGAGTTGCTGGTCGTCCGCGCGCTCGCGCTCGGCCGCGGCCTCGCGCGCCGCTCGCACGGACGCCTCGCGGAGTTTGTCGTAGTAGTCGCTCTCGTCGTCGGCGAACCCCGATTCGACCGCTCGCCGGGGCCAGTCCTCCGGCGCGTCGGCCCGCCCGTCGCGGATGCTGGCCGCGCCCGCCTCGGTGTCGTCGGGAGCGAGGTCCTCGAACCATCCGGCGCGCTCGGGGGTCGCGTCCCCCTCGTCGCCGGCGGTTCGGGGCG
The DNA here is from genome assembly GCF_010747475.1 of Halorussus sp. MSC15.2. Lineage (NCBI taxonomy): Archaea > Methanobacteriati > Methanobacteriota > Halobacteria > Halobacteriales > Haladaptataceae > Halorussus > Halorussus sp. MSC15.2. The sequence goes on from NZ_VSLZ01000002.1 coordinate 650,796, forward strand.
CGTCGCTCTCCCCCGAACGAGTTCCGTCGTCGGTCATGTCCGTGGATTGCGCGCCGTCGCGTTTAAACCTACGCGACTCGTCCTGCGGGCCGTCCGACGAGGTGGTCGGGCGAGCGACCGCGCCGATAGGGTCGGCGAGGTTACAGAAGAAGTATCCTTAAGCCGCTGCCGCGTGCAGAACGCCAGTATGGACGTGGAGAACTTCTTCGAGGAGATGCCGTTCGCCGACCTGCTCGGTGTCGAAGTGACCGAAGTCGAGGACGGCCACGCCGAGGGCGAGGTGGAGATGCGGGAGGAACTGTCGTGGAACGCCGACCGCATGATGGCTCACGGCGGCGTCACGTTCACGCTGGCCGACACCGTGGGCGGCGCGGCGCTGGTCTCGCTGGTGGACCAGCCGGTTCCGACCATCGACATGCGCATCGACTACCTCGAAGCGGGGACCGGCGACCTGCGCGCCGAGGCCGACGTGGTCCGGTGCGGGAGCGACGTGGGCGTCGTGGACGTAGACGTGTTCGCAGAGGACGGAACGCAGGTCGCCGACGCGCGCGGCGTCTACAAGACGGGATAGGAAAAGCCGAATTGGAACCCCTCCGACGGATGCGACTCCTCCACTACTCCGACGGAGAGAACGGCTACGACCGCCCCGAGCGCGCGGGCCGTCTCGCCGGATGCGTCGCCGTCAGACGCGACGACAAGACGGTCATGACCGGCACCGGCGAGACAAGCGAGGACGAGTACGGCGAGTGCCCTGTCTGTAGCTCTACTGACGGGAAAATCCGAGTGACCGTCGCTGTGTTGGTCGATGGGCTTCTGCAACGACTACGAGCAGTCCGTCGAGAAGTTCAGGTACCGTAGTCTCTGTTCGCTCGGGAGACCGACTGTGACGGAGCGACTGAGCACCACACAAAAAAAGGTGAGTTGGTAGCGCACAGTGGGCACTCAACAGGCGCCTGCCGCCGAACAGATATCTTCCGGACTGTACCAACTGCACAGCCACCTATTGAGCCAGTCGATGAGGGCTTCACAGCTCTGCTCGCACTTGTACGACCAGCAGATGTAGTTACAGCCCTCTTCGCCCAGCCAGTATAGACCGTAGTCACAGATGACATCTATGACCCACGTGCAGGCCGAACACCAGCTCTGGGTGGTGAAGTTGCTGGTGCTCGTGCTACTGACGGGTTCGGACGCGAGGATTGCTGGCGCCTCGTTTTCCCATCCGTAGATACGATGGCGGTGCTCGCCGTCGACGGTCTCGACGGAGGTTCCCACGCCGCCGTTCGGTCGCCGATTCCCGTCGGCGTCGTCTATCTGGGTGACCCAGAGGAAGCCCTGTTGTTTGCCTTCCGGGCCACGGTAGGGGAGACTGAGGATGACTGGATTACGCGCGTTCAGTTCCTCGTCGCTGGTCTCGATTCGGTATCCGAAGACGTTCTCGGTGTACGCCTCCAAGGAATCGCCCGCCATGAACTCCGCGAGCCGGGTGTAGTAATCGTAACTCGTTGCAGCGTCGAACTCGGCGGCTGCTCGGTCGGCCGAGACGAGTTCAGAGCCGCTTACACTGAGCGTGTCGTCGGCGCTTGCGAGGCCGCTGAACCCGATGACGCCCGAACCTGCACCAAGTGCTTTCAGGAACGACCGTCGCTCGAAGTCCGATTCGCCGTCGGTGAACTCTTCTCCGGTCATGTGAACCCAGCTACAACTCCAATTTTGTTGCTAATAAAATTATTCATTTTTCTTGGATATATATGAAAATAAATTTCTTCGACCTGCTCTGTTTGGTGTCGCAGATACTATCCTCATCACGTTAGGAATCCACAACCTAGCGTCGGAACGACGTCGAAGTCGTACACACCTGCGTCATCGTTCGCGTTCGATGGTCCTGTCCGAGCGACACCGAGTTTGGCCGCTGGCTTAAATCTCCTTTCCAACGACCCATTTACGACTGGAGTATCTGGGTGAACAGCGTCGCCTGTCCGCGATGGAGGCGCTCCAGAAACGCCGACTTGCTAATTCCCAACTCGTCGGCGACGTCGCTCGCAGTCGCGCTGCGCGGGACCTCGAAGTAGCCCATCTCCAGCGCGGTCCGGAGCGCGACCTCTTGGGCGGACGTCAGGTCCCACCGCTGGGCGACCGCGTCGTCGTCCTCGCTCCCGAGCGGAGAGACCCGTTCGAGCGAGACGCCCACGGTCTCGGCGGCCGCCGCGAGGACGCCCTGTAACACGTCGTGGCCCACGACCGCGCCGGTGTGGCGCTCGACTCCCTCCCGGTACTGGAGCGTCTCGGCCATGAACCCCGCGTCGGTCAGTTCGTGGACGACGCAGGGGTGTTTCGAGAGACACCGAAAGTTGGTCGCGCCGTCGGTCCGGGAGGTGTGGAGGTAACGGATTCGCTCGTCGGCGTCGAGGACGGCGGCGAGGTCGTCGGCCGCGTCCCCTGCGGAGAATCGGAGGAGCGCGTTGTCGTCGCGCCGGAGTTGCGGCGGTCGGGCATCGACGGTGACGCCCGTTTTCCGGGACGCGTCCGCGAGGGGGCAGTCGTCGCCGGTCACGCTGAACTCCACGACGAGGCACTCGTCTATCACTCTCGGACACCTCCCGAATCGACGGTTCGCCGAGACACGGAAGACCGTCGGTGAAGAGGGGCTAGAAAGCCCCCGGTCGCTCGCCGCCGGAAGACGGTCCTGCTCGCTACGCTGCGCGGGCTGCGACTTCCGAGGTCTCGTTCGCTTCGTTCACGAGACGGTCGCTGGCCGACCCCTATCGGCGCGGACAGTGTGGAGAGCGCCGATATGTCGGCCAGACGACCACGGCCTTCGGCCGCGAGCGACCGGCCCCTTTCAGTCCCGCCTGCGGCAGATTGTGAGCAGGGCTCTTTTGCTGGACTGGTCGGTACTCGCACGGCTGCTCGACGGCCGGGGTCGCTGGTCGGCCGGCAGTCGGACTCGCCTTCCGACGAACGGCCGGATTTTCCAACAGTCAGACGGTCGGCCGGGCGTCCGCGGGTGGCGGTCGGCCCGTCGGTCATGCGAGAATATCCCCCGGCGAAGTACTTAAAACCGCTACATGGACGGGTTAATCGGTATGTCAGTCTGGATTGTAGATGATTGTATATGGACATCGAACAGGTGAAAGAGCGCGCCGGACCGCGCGAGTTCAGTCCGAAGGACGACCTCCCGGAGAAGTACCGAAAGGCCGCGACTCGGATGATTCAGTTCCACGCGAACAGCGAGATAATGGGGGCGTACCTCGAACGGCCCTTCATCCGGCAGGCCCCGAGCCTCGACCGGAAACTGGCGTTCTCGGCCAAGGTACAGGACGAAATCGGACACGGGCAACTGCTCTACCGGGCCGCCGAGTCGCTCGGCGTCAAGACCCGCGAGGAGATGCTCGACGAGTTGGCGAACGGGGAGGGCAAGTTCCTCAACTGCTTCCACTACCCGATGGAGTCGTGGGTCGAGACGCCCATGATAGCCTTCTTCGTGGACGGCGCGGCGATGCGCCGACAGGCCACGCTCAAGCAGAGTAGCTGGGAACCCTACGCCCACGCGATGGACAAGGTGTGCTTCGAGGAGGGGTTCCACGTCAAGCACGGCGAGGCCATCCTCTACGAACTCATGACCGGGTCGAAGGCCGAACAGGAGAAGACCCAAGCGGCCTTCGAGACGTGGTGGCCCCGCATCATCCAGTTCTTCGGCCCGACCGACGACAAGTCCACGCACCACGACTTCTCGGCCGACGTGGGCCTGAAGACGATGACCAACGACGAGTTGCGAAACGCCTTCCTCAGCGCCTACGTCCCGAAGGCCGAGAAGTACGGACTGGAGATTCCCGACGAACCCCGTATCCGCGAAAACGGCGACGGTACCTACGAGGTCGTGGAGGACGACCTCGACTGGGAGGAGTTCTTCACCATCGCGAAGAACGACTCCGAGGGGAGCCACGAGCAAATCGGCAAGCGGCGTCGCACGCAGGAGGCCGTCGAGTGGGTCCGGAACAGCATGGACGACTGGGAAGCGAAGGGCGCGGGCCAGACCCCGCAGGCGGCCGACTAACCATGATTTGGGAAGTGTTCCGACAGGAGCAGTCCGGCGACTACCACACCCACTGCGGGAACGTCCACGCGCCGGACCGCGAGATGGCGCTCATGTTCGCCGAAGTTCAGCACGGACGGCGCAAGCCGACCAACAGCCTCTGGGTCGTTCCCCAGAAGGAAATCGGCGAAGTGGACACGGAGGAGGCCAACTTCGGCGGTACGACCGACAAGTCCTACCGGTGGGCGCAGTCGTACAGTTTCGAGGCCGCGGCCGAAGAGGTCGCGGACTCCGAGAGCGAGCAGGTGCAGGCCGAGGCCGAGCGCCAGCGGGGTGACGACTGATGACGACCGCCGAGCAACTGCCCAGTCCCGACGACCTCTCCGACGAGGAGCGCGAGGCGGTCGAGACCCTGTTGTTCCGTCTCGCCGACGACGAGTTCGTCCTCGCCGAGCGCTACACCGAGTGGCAGGTCCGAGCGCCGACGCTCGAATCCGACCTCGCGCTGGCCAACATCGCGCAGGACGAACTCGGGCACGCACGCCTCTGGTACGACCTGCTGCAGGACTTCGGTCCGGACGAACCCGACCTGATATGGGAGCGCCCCGCCGACCGATGGCATCACAGCACGCTGGCCGAACTCCCCTACGAAGAGGGCGACTGGGCCGACCCAGTCCTGCGGTCGTACCTCTACGACGTGGCCGAGGAGATTCGGCTCGAAGCCCTCGTCGATTCGTCGTACGCCCGCATCCGCGACCGGGTCGGCAAGATTCAGGGCGAAGAGGACTACCACCGCGAACACGCCGAGAACTGGCTGGAGCGACTCACCGAAGACGAAGCGGGCCGCGAGCGCGTTCAGAGCGCGCTGGACCGCCTGTTCCCGTACGCGCTGACCGTCTTCGAACCGACCGACGAGGCGGTCGAAGGCCGCATCGACGACCTCGGCCTGCGAACCGAATCGCTCGCGGACATGCGCGAGACGTGGCTCGACACCGTAGTGCCGTACCTCGACGGTCTCGGTCTCGACGTGGACGCGGACGCCGACCTCCCCGAAGAACTCGGTCGCGATACGTCCCATACCGACGACTGGGACGACCTCTGGGACGAGTTCACCGCGACCTACCGCGAACTCGACCGACACGAGGCGACTCGCATCATGAACGACCCCGACGAGGTGGAGTGATATCGCGTGTCCAGCGATTTACCCTACGACCCCGAGATTCCGGACCTCCGGGACACCGACCCCGAGGAGCTGTCGGCCGACGAGATTCCCGGCACAGGCGGCGTCCCGGGTCTGGGAGACGACTGCGAGGACCCCGCGCTCTGTGCGTACACCGAGTACGTCGAGGGCGACGACGTGGAAGACTTCCCCGCGACCGGCGAGGGCGCGCAGGGAATCGAAGCCGACGTGTGGGACGCCCTCTACGACGTGGAGGACCCCGAGATGCCCGTCTCCATCGTGGACCTCGGGCTGATATACGGCGTCGAAGTGACCGACCGAGTTGACGAGGGCGTCCACGCCGAAGTGCTGATGACCCTGACCTATTCGGGGTGTCCGGCGCGGGACATGCTGACCGACGACGTGAAGCGGTCCGTGACGGGCGTCGAAGGCGTCGAGTCCGTGGACCTGCGTCTCGTCTGGAGTCCTGAGTGGTCCGTCGAGATGGTGACCGAACGCGGGAGGCCGACCTGAACGAGTTCGGCCTGAGTATCTGACCGTGCGACGACCCGACCCGAGCGTGGACACGTCCGGCGACGAGACGGGGGCCGAGTGCCCCTACTGCGACTCGACCGACACCGAGCGCGAGCATCCGAAGGGACCGTCGCTCTGCCGGTCGATGCACTACTGCAACGACTGCGAACAACCGTTCGAGAAGTTCGAGTAATCGAATTTCCGCGGTGTTTTCACCTCTGCGTAACTGACATGATTCGGTGACGCGTCGATGAGGCGGAGTCTATCAGACGGTATCGAAAGTGGAGGATGGAACTCGACGACCCGAGGACCGCGCGGATGGTGAGAACGCGGTACCGGATGACAGGCGAGGACGGGCGGCTCGGTCGTCGACCGGAGTCACGGCGCAACCGCGTTTTACTCGTCTGGTAGTACCCGCTTAGTAATTATGGCCGAAACCTGAGAAATACTCCTCGATATTTTCGGGCCGTCATCTTCTTGTCCGACTCGCCCCCAGTTGGGCGTATGTCCGCAGACCGTCCGGCGGAGAGTGAACTCCGTCGCGGCATGACAGTCGAAATCGAGCAGTCGAACGCCGACAACGCCGCGGACGCCGACCCGATTCGAGGCGAGATTCAGACCATCATCGACGAGGGGGAGAGTCCGCAGGGAGTGAAGGTCAAACTCCAGTCGGGCATCACGGGGTACGTGACGCAGGTCGTCACCGACTAATCGCCAGCGCTGCGTTCGAGTTCGAGGAGGCGGCGCTTGAGCGCAGGTCCATCACCGGCCGAGTACCCGCCCAGCGACTCCGCGCCGACGACGCGGTGGCAGGGGACGACCAGCGGAACCGGATTCTTCCCGCAGGCCTGTCCGACGGCGACGGGCGCGGTGTCGAGCGCGTCGGCGAGTTCTCCGTACGTCCGGGTCTCTCCGTAGGGAATCGCCCGCATCTCGGCCATCACGTCGCCCACGAATCCGTCCGGGAGGGCCACCGATGCGTCGAACGTCTGCCGGTCGCCCGCGACGTACTCGCCGACCTGCGCGCGGAGTTCGTCCTCCGGTATCGCGACGCGACCGGCGTCCAGTTCGACGGTTCGACCGAGTACTCCGACGTTCATCGGTCGGTGAACGTCGGGCGGGGTCTTTGCGGTTTCGGTCGCGCCAGGTCGACCGATTCGGGCCGGTCTTGGACACGCGGTTCTCGTGGCATCCTCGGCGTCGCGTTCTCGGTGGAGTACCCTTATCGTGGTGGGAAAGGAGGGTGAAATATGGAGATTTCAGACGACGATGGTATCAGGACCGTCACGTTCGACCGCCCGGAGGTCATGAACGCGTTCACCCCGGAACTCGCCGAGGAGTTGGCCGAGGTGTTCGCCGAGGCCGACCCCGACGACCTCGACGCTATCGTGCTGACGGGCGAAGGAGGGGCGTTCAGCGCGGGCGGCGACATCCAGTCGATGGCCGACCGCGAGAAAACGACCGACGAGTACTACGACCACGTCACCGAGACGTTCGGTCGTCTCGTGGAAGAGGCGCTCTCGGCCGCGGTCCCCATCGTCGCCAAGGTCAACGGCGACGCCGTCGGCGCGGGACTGGCGGTCGCGGCGGTCAGCGACTTCGCGTACGCCGCCGAGTCCGCGACCTTCAGTTGCGCGTTCGTTCGAGTGGGCCTGATTCCGGACACGGGCGGGAGTTTCCTGCTCCCGCGCCTCGTTGGACTCCGGACCGCCAAGCGCCTCGCGTTCACCGGCGAGTTCTTCGGGGCCGAGGAGGCGGCCGAGATGGGACTGGTGAACGAGGTCGCGGCCGAGGACGAACTCGACGCGGCGGTCGAGGACCTGCTCGACACCCTGCGAGAGCGCCCGACGAGGACCATCGGTCTCGCCAAACGCGCCATCCACGAGAACATGGGCAGAGAGTGGCGAGAAGCCTTGGACTACGAGAACATGGTCCAGTCGCAGGCCTCCGCCACGCCCGAACACGAGGAAGGCGTCGCGGCGTTCTTGGAGGGACGAGACCCGGAGTTCGAGTGAACCGGCGACCTCGTCCACGACCCGCCGTCACTCTCGCCACGTGATTCGGCCGTACGTCGTCCCGTGGCGGTAGTTGTACGACTCGACGACGACGCCGAGCAGTCCGCCGGCGACGAGGAGTAACGCGAGGCCCACCGGGTCGCTATCGCCGAGATAAAGCGCGAGACCCCAGACGAGGAGAACGGCGTTCTCCGTGACGTTCCACGCGGCGTGGTTCCGGACCCGTCGGAAGGCGCTCGCGACGAAGAAGACAACTCCCGTAGCGAGGAGTACCAGCGACGACGGACGGAGGTTGCCGCCCCTCGCAGCGGCCACCAGCAGTGCCAGCAGGACCACTGCCACCGACGAGCGACCGACCGACAGGCCTCGGGAGCGGAGAGCGTCGAGTGCCACACCGAAACGTGATTTCCGAACGACAAGTTCGTTTCCGTTCCGTTCTCTCGCTCCGGTCTCGGTGACGACACTCAAATGGCTGGCCTCGCTACGGTGAAACGTGTCCGACCGAAACGACTGGGACCCGACCGACGAACTTCCGAACGGCGACGACCCGACCGGCGAGGAGTTCGACGCCCCGACTATCAGTTGCCAGCGCTGCGACCGGACGTGGGACCTCTCGACCGAGTTCGAGGAGTTGGGCGTCGGAAACCACGCTGTCGAGCAGTTCGCGCTCGACCACGAGCGTCACACCGGCCACTTCCCGGACGACGTGTCCACGTGGCGCGCGACGTGTCGCAACTGCACGGAGGTCGTCGAGCGACTCGCCCGCGACGCCGCGACGCGATGGGCCGAGACCCACGTCCGCCACACGCGTCACGCGGTCGAACTCAGCCACGCTGGAAGCGACGAGACGACGCTCTTCGGCGACGATGAGTGACGGTCGGGAGGACCGAACCGCGCGTTCGCTTCCGTCGAAATCCCCTTCGCGAGACGAGCTTGTATTCTAGCCGAAAATAATATAAATCATACGTAAATAATGAATTATTACGGAGGTGAGAAACGAGATGATACTGAGCGTTCGCCTGAACCCGCTTTGCACGTGCGAAGAGTTCAACATGTGCTGACGGATAGCGTACTAACCAAGTTTTTCGCAGTGTAGTTCCGAAGCGACACACGGGACCGAGACGCGTCTCCGTACTCGCCACGGTAACGAACTGACCGACCGAGTCTGTGTGTAGTTCCTCAGATTTATCGTCGTCTCGTCACAAACCGAGGAACTCTTCGGCGTTCTCCCAGAGAATCTTGCGCTGTACCGCCTCCGGGAAGTCGAGTTCCGCGAACTGCTCCAACCACGGCGCGGGGTCTATCATCGGATAGTCGGTGCCGAACATCACTTTGTCCTGTAGCAGGGTCTTCGCGTAGTGGAGGACTTGGTCGTCGATGTACCGGGGCATCCACCCCGAGAGGTCCATGTAGACGTTACCCTTCTGCTGACAGATGGCGAGTTGCTCCTTCTCCCACGGGAACGCGGGATGTGCGAGCAGAATCTGGAGGTCGGGGTGTTCCGCGGCCACGTCGTCTATCAGCATCGGGTCGCCGTACTTTATCTTGAGACCGCGTCCGCCCGGCGCGCCCGCGCCGAGCGTGGAGTTGCCGCCGTGGAAGACGACCGGCACGCCGAGGTCCTCGATGGTTGCCCAGAGGTCGTCGTGTTCGGGGTCGCTCGGGCCGAACCCCTGCGCGATTTGCTGGAACTTGAATCCCGAGAGGTCGAGGTCCTTCACCGCGCGCTCGGCCTCCTGTACGCAGTCGTCCTTCAGGGGGTCCACGCTGGCGAACCCGACGAAGAAGTCGTCGTACTCGTCGCGGACCTCCGCCACGTAGTCGTTTGGCACGGGCGGGTTCCCGGTGTTGGTCTCGGCGTCCCACCCGAGCAGGATGGCCCTGCCGATGCCGCACTCGTGATACTCCGCGACGAGGTTGTCGTAGGTGTCGGTCTCCATCTCCGCGCCGAACTTCTTCGCGGCGTCTTCCATCATCTGGCCGCCTGCCTTTTCGAGGAACTCCTCGGTCGGTTGGTGGCAGTGGGTGTCGATGATGGGGTAGTCGTCCTCGTGGTCGGCGACGACGTCGAGTTTCGACATGCGACGGTGTTCGGGAAGTATGGTGAAAAATAATGCGAATCGAACTGTTCGGTCGCGTGACGCGAGGACGCTACGTCCCGAGCGCGACGACGACCAGATACGAGAAGGCGTTGTTGGCGACGTGCAACAGACTCGCACCGGTGAGGTCGCCGTACCGTAGTCGGAACGCGGTCGGGAAGACGCTCCAGACCGTGACGAAGACGCCGCCAGCCACGCCGAAGAACGGGACGTGAATCGCGCCGAAGACCAGAATCATCCCCGCAGCGGCCGCGAGCGGCGACCACCCGCGAGCGAGCAATCCGCCGAGCAGGAGGCCGCGGTACAGCATCTCCTCGACCCACGGCCCGAACAGGACCGGACCGGCGAGGACGACTGCGAGAGTCGCGGGGTCCGACAGCGAGTACGCGAGGCCGCCGACTTCGTAGCCGAACGCCGACGTAACGGCCGTGGTCGCCTCGTAGGCGCCGAGACCGACGACGAACGCCGCGGCGACGGCGAGCAGTTCCCGGCCGGTCGGTCGCCGGAACGGGAACGCCGCCCGGCGCTCGGCGGGCGAGAGGACCGCGTACGCGCCGCCGAGGACGACCGCGTTGGCGAGGCCGTAGAGCAGGAACGCGGTCGGTACGTCGAACTCGCTCGGCTTGGTGCCGGTGAGTCCGCCGACGACCGCGAACGCGGCGAGTGCGACGGGCATCGCCGCGACGGCAGTCCCGACCGCGAGTAGCGACCGGTCTTCGAGCGCCGCTGCGTCGGGAGGACCGCCGTGCCGTGCAGACGAGTGGCTCATGGGCTGACAGTAACAGATACGTTATAAAAATATTTCTACTCTTATTCGCGGAGGGAGTCGAATCGACCTACTCGCCCGTCTCTTCCTTCTTGATGAGGAACTTCATGTCGCCCTCGAAGACGACCGTGTCCTCCTGATTCGTCATCGTGGTGTCGATGACGACCAACCCGGCGTCGTCCCGACTCGAAATGTCCTTGGTCTCGACGACCTCCATGTCCAGCGAGATGGTGTCGTCCATGTGGACCGGGTTCGGGATGTCCATGTAGTTCATCCCGAGGAAGGCAAGCACGGTCCGCTCCAGAATCCCGGTTCGGTAGACGAACCCCGTCGCCAGCACGAACGTCATCGGGCCGTGGGCCACGCGTTCGCCGAACTCCTCCTCTTCGGCGTACTCCTTGTTAGTGTGGAGTTCGGTCCAGTCGCCCGCGAACGCCGAGTGCATCACGAAGTCGTACTCGGTGACGGTCCGACCGACGCTCTCGAACGTCTGGCCCTCCTCGAAGTCCTCGAAGTGGTGGGGTGTGTAGCTGTACGGCATACTTCCGGGTTCGTTCGGTGACGATAAAATTCTATGGTGTAATTGATGAACGAGAGCGGAGACCGACGCCGGAGGTGTGAGTCAGAAGCGCCTGCGGTAATCTAACAGTCGGACGTGCGGGACGGAGTTACCGCGAGTGCCACCCGATTCTCCCCTTCCCGAGAGTGACGATAGAGTGGTCTTCGGATTCCAGAACCACCGCTACTCGGGTTATAAGTGTCTATCGCGCCACCTCCCTGCATGACCGAGGTGCCAGACGACCGCCGCGAGACCATCGAGTCCGACCCCTTCTGCGAGACGTTGGGTGTCGAACTCGTCGCTCTCGGTCCGGGAAGCGCGCGGACCGAACTCACCGTGACCGACGACCTGCTCAACTTCCACGGGACGCCCCACGGCGGGGCCGTCTACTCGCTCGCGGACGCCGCGTTCGCCGCCGCGTCGAACAGCGAGGGCGACACGGCCCTGGCGATGGAGACCAACATCTCCTACTTGGAGGCCGTCGAAGTCGGGGAGACGCTGACCGCTGACGCCGACCGTCTCCACCGGCGGGGTCGGACGGCCTCGTACCGGGTCGCCGTCACCGACGAGAACGGCGACGAAATCGCTACCTTCCGCGGCCGAGTCTACCATCCCGGCGAGTAGTGCGAGGCGCGCGGCGACGTTCGAAACCAGTAACTTTCTTGCCCTTTCCGGCCCATCGTTCGAACGCGTACGGGTGATATCATGGACAGGAGAGCAGTACTCGGTAAATCCAAAGCCGAACTCGTCATGGCGCGAGTCGGACAAGTGATGGCCGCGAGCTACCTCCTCTTGCTCTTGCCGGTTCTGCCGGTCCTGCTCGCGTACGTCGCCCTTCGGAAACTGGTCGCGCTCTTCACCGGCGAGTCCGGCGAGCGACGACAGTACGAACCCAAAATCGGCACGCAGTCGTCCTGACGTGACTGACCGCGTGCCCGCGCGCCGAGTCGGCCCGGGGCCTCAGACGTGGCGACCCGGAAACGACTTTAATTCCTGCATGCTTTTGAACCGCGAGTGTCATCCATCGGTATGCAACGCCGCCCGTTCCTCCGCCTCGCGGTCGGTGCGGCCGCGACGACCGCCGGATGCCTCGGTGCGTCCGGCGCGTTCGCGGGACCGACCGACGCGACCGCGTCGGACAGCGACTCGACTCGGATGGCGGCCGCGGACGGTCCGTCGGACGCCCCGACGCTCTCGGTCTCGGGCGTCGAGACGTTCGACTACGTCGTCCGCCTGAACGACCTCGGCGACGACCCGACCGGCGCGGTCACTTCCGCCGCCGACCTGAGCGACCGCGAACGCGCCGTCCTGCGGTCGGCCGTCGCCGGGACCCACCGCACCCGTGACCCGCCGGAGTGGCTCCGCCGGTTCGCCAGTTCGACCTCGTTCGTCGAGCGCAACGGAACCTACCTCCGACTCGACGACAACTTTCCGACCTATCGAGTCACCGCCGAGGCGGTCCCACACGGCGACGTGACCGGCAAGGTCGCCACCTACGAGGAGTACGAGCGGGCGGTCACCCGCGAGGACTACGTCGCCAGCGGTCTCCTCCGCATCGCCCGCGAGGAAGGCATCGAACTGAGTTACGTCTGGCCGTCGCTCGCGGCGTTCTTCGACGCCTACGACGCCGCCCGGTACCACGGCGAGGTCGTCTCGTTCTCGGTCGAAGTCACCGACTCCGGACCGCCGTACGAACTGTCGGCGACCGAAGTGCCTGTCTCGGCGGCGGTCGGCGGGCCGGTCTGGAACGCCGACGCGGCTAGCGAGCGGACACGGGAACTCCTCCGGCGCGCTGGCCGGACGCGAGGCGCGTACGGGTTCGACCGCGCGCCCGCGGGCCTGCTCGACGAACTCCAGTCCCACGAGTACGTCCGCCTCGACGGCACCTTCTACACGTCCGTGGTCGAGAAACGCGCCCCGATTCCGGTCTCGGTGTCGGCCCGGGTCGGGAACGGACGACTCCGCCTCGCGCTCGACAACGAGAGTGACACCGCCCTCACACTCTCCGGCGGCGCGCCCCGCCCCTTCGGCGTCGTCCGGTGCCGCCCGACCGACACGTCGAATCCCTCGTCCGGCCAGACCGACCGCGCCGACTCGCCGGACTCCTCGACCGACCGCCTGCTCTGGACCGACGCCTACGCCGCCAGCGACCACGTTCGGACGAAGGGCCGCGACGTTCAGTTGGTCGAGGACGTCGCACTGACCACGACCGTCGACCCCGGCGCGACGGTGAGCGAGACGTACGCGGTCCCGGCCGACCTCCCGCCCGGCGAGTACGCCGTCGAGGGGTCGCTCGGCGTGCGGGAGGCACGCGGCCAGCGAAGCGCCGACGAGTCGAGTCCGACTCGGAGTTCGACGGTCGGATATCGAGTCTCGTTCACCGTCGCGTAGAGCGGGACCGGCGATTTCGAACGGACTCGTCGGTCGGCAGCGAAACTCTCGTCGCGGCTACTCCTCGCCGCGGTGGTCGAACACGCGCTTGACCTTCCCGACTTCGGTGCGCTCTACGACGCCCGGGCCGACGACCTCTATCTCGTCTGGCTTGACCTCCAGCGTCTCTTCGAGTTTCCCGCGGATTCGGCGCTCCAGTTCCTCGTGGGTCCCCTCGTAGTTCTCGTGGTACTCCACGGTGAGTTCCATCGCGTCGAGGCTTCCCCGTCGATAGAGGTCGATGCGGTAGTGAGGAGCGACGTCCTCGATGTCCACCAGAACCTCCTCGATTTGGCTCGGATAGACGTTGACCCCGCGGACGATGATGAGGTCGTCGGTCCGGCCGGTGACGTTGTCCATCCGGGCGACGGTGCGGCCGCAGTCACACTCCTCGTAGGTCAGCGAGGTCATGTCGCCGGTTCGGTACCGCAGGACCGGCAGGGCCTCCTTGGTCAGGGTCGTCAGGACGAGTTCGCCCTCCTCGCCCTCGGGTAACACCTCGCCGGTCCCGGGGTCCACGACCTCGGGGAGGAAGTGGTCCTCCCAGACGTGGAGACCGTTCTGCACTTCCTCGCACTCGATGGAGACGCCGGGTCCGATGATTTCGGAGAGGCCGTACACGTCCACCGCGGTCACGTCGAGGGCCTCCTCGATTTCCTCGCGCATGGGGTCGGTGAACGGTTCGGCCCCGATGACCACCGTCGAGAGCGGCAGTTCTCTGGGGTCGATGCCGCGCTCCTCGGCGGCCTCCGCGAGGTAGAGGCAGTACGACGGCGTGCAGGCCAACACGTCGCTCTCCAAATCCCGGAGCATGTCCAACTGTCGGGAGGTGTTGCCCCCGCCGGTCGGGACGACGCAGGCCCCGAGTTCCTCGACGCCGTCGTGGAACCCGAGTCCGCCGGTGAACAGTCCGTAGCCGTAGGCGTTCTGGACGACCTGCTCGGGTCGAACGCCCGCGGCGTACAGCGACCGGGCCATCACCTCGCGCCAGACGCCGAGGTCTCCGTCGGTGTAGCTCACGATTTTGGGCTTGCCGGTGGTGCCCGACGACGCGTGAACCCGGCGCACGTCCCCGTGTTCGACCGCGAACAGACCGTCGGGGTACTCGTCCCGGAAGTCCTCCTTGGTCGTGAACGGAAGCTTCGAGACGTCCTCGACCGATTCGATGTCGTCCGGCGAGACGTCCGCTTCGTCGAGCGCCTCCCGATAGAAGTCCACGTTCTCGTAGGCGTACGCCACGGTCTCGGCGAGTCGCTCGTCCTGCAAGCTCCGGAGTTCGTCGCGCGAGGTGGTCTCGACGTCGTTGTAGACCATGTCTGATAATAGTTCGCAAGAAAACGACTAAACTGTTTGGTCGATAAGAGGTCGATTGCACCACCCCGTTTAAGAGTAAACAATACGGTATTTTTATGCAGTGCCTGTGAATCACTCTCACTTGCACTATCCGAGAGTTCGATAGTGCTTCGGGGACAGAGAACCCAGCATCCCCTTCCCACCCCCTCGATTCTGTGGCGTCCCGGGACCGTGCGAGACCGTTTCGCGGCGGCAACTATTTCCACCGAGACCGACACGTGTTACCCATGCGCGACGCTTACCTCGTCGGCGCGGCCCAGACGGACTTCGGGTCGTTCCCCGACGAAAGCTACCGGTCGCTGTTCGCCAGTGCGTTCGAGGCGGCCCGCGAGTCGGTCCCCGAAGGTATGGACCCCGACGACGTGGACGAGGCGGTCGTCGGCACTCTCGGCGTGGGCGGCCGCCAGTTGGGTCTCTCGGGACCGGCCGCCACCGAACACGTCGGTCTCCACGGCATCCCGACGACGCGAGTGGAGAACGCCTGCGCCGCCTCCGGATACGCCGTCCGGCAAGCCGTGCAGGCGGTCCGTTCCGGGATGGCCGACGTGGTGCTGGCGGGCGGGGTCGAAATCATGACCGACATGTCCGGCGACGCCACGAAGTACTGGCTGGGCGTCTCGGGCGAGACCGAGTGGGAACGGCTCTCCGGCACGACGTTCGCGGGCGTCTACGCCCAGATGGCCGACGCCCACATGGCCGAGTACGGGACGACCAGCGAGCAACTCTCGCGCGTCGCGGTCAAGAACCACCGCAACGGCGCGAAGAACCCCCACGCCCAGTTGGGCTTCGAGTGCTCGCTGGAGGACGCCGAGAACGCCCAGACCGTCGCCGACCCGCTCACGCTCTACCACTGCTGTCCGACGACCGACGGGGCCGCTGTCGCCCTCATCGCCAGCGAAGACGCGGTGTCGGAGTACACCGATGACCCCATCCGAATCGCGGGCGTCGGCGCGGCGAGCGACGCGGTGGGTCTGTTCCAGCGCGATAGCTACACCGGCATCGAGGCCTCACAACGTGCGGCCGAGACCGCGTACCGGCGCGCCGGAATCACCCCCGAGGACCTCGACTTCGCGGAGGTCCACGACTGCTTCTCCATCGCCGAGATTCTGGCCTACGAGGACCTCGGCTTCTGCGAACCCGGCGAGGGCGGCCGACTGGTCGAGTCCGGCGCGACCGCGCTCGGCGGCGACCTGCCGGTCAACACCTCCGGCGGTCTCAAGTCGAAAGGCCACCCCATCGGCGCGACCGGCGCGGGGCAGGTCGCGGAGGCGTTCAAGCAACTCTCCGGCGACGCCGGCGACCGGCAGGTCGAGGGCGCGACCCGCGGTCTGACCCACAACGTCGGGGGCAGCGGCGGGGGCGCGGTGGTCCACGTCTTCGAGCGCGAGGCGGGAACCGCCTCGGAGAAACCGAGCGAACCGAGTCCGCGAAAGCGCGAACAGGAGGTGGGGCGATGACGACCGACCCGAGAATCGAAGCCGTCGGCGCGTACGCGCCGCGATTCCGCGTCTCCGCCGAGGCGTTCGAGGAGGCGTGGGGCCAGTTCCACGCCGCGGGGGTCGAATCGAAGGCGGTCCCCGACGCCGACGAGGACGCCCTGACGATGGGCTACGAGGCCGCCGCGCGGGCGCTCGACGCGGCCGACCGCGCTGGCACGGACGTGGCGTTCCTCGCGTTCGCCTCGACCACACCCCCGCTGGCCGAGGAGGACCTGACCGCGCGCCTCGGCGGGATGCTCTCGGTGCCGAGCGAGGCCACGCGCCACGTCTTCACCGGGAGCACGCGGGCCGGGACGCGGGCGCTCGACGCCGCGCTGTCGGCCGGACCGTGGGAGAACGGAGGCGCAGGGGACGACGAGGGTGAATCGGTCGGTCTGGTCGTGGCCGCGGACTGTCCGCGCGGCGACCCCGACAGCGACGAGGACCACGCCGCCGGAGCGGGCGCGGCGGCGTTCGTCCTCTCGGCGTCGGGCAACGCGGCGGTTCGCCGGCGCGCCGAGTACGCCACCGAGTACCCTGGCACTCGCTTCCGGCGTTCGGGGTCCCAGTCCGTCGAGGGACTCGGCGCGACCGGGTACGAGCGACAGGCCTTCACCGAGACGCTGGCGAAGGCAGTGAACCAGTTAGACCTCGGAGTGCGGGACGAGGACGGCGAGAACGGAGCAATCGACGCGGCGGCGGTCCAAGCGCCGAACGGCAAACTCCCGTACCGCGCGGCGGGGGCACTCGGCGTCGATACCGAGACGATTCGGCGGTGCGCGACGGTCCACGAGTTGGGCGACACCGCCGCCGCGAGCGTCCCGCTCGGACTCGCGACTGCGCTCGCAGCGGGAGACGAGCGGATTCTGGCGGCGTCGTTCGGCAGCGGCGCGGGCGCTGACGCCCTGCTGGTCGAGAGCGACACCGGCGACGGCGTCGCCGCGGAGACGGCACTGGACGACGCCGAGGCGGTCAGCTACGCCGAGTACCTCCGCAAGCGCGGGGAACTCACCTCGGGACCGCCCGAAGGCGGCGGGGCGTACGTCAGCGTCCCGTCGTGGCGGCGGACCCTCGACCAGCGCCACCGCCTGCTCGCGGGCCGGTGCCCGGAGTGCGGGAGTCTGAACTTCCCGCCGGAGGGGGCCTGTAACTCCTGCAAGACGCTCGTGGACGAGTACGACGAGGTGGAACTCACCGGCGAGGGAACCGTCGAGGCCGCCACGGTCATCTCGCAGGGCGGCGCACCCCCGGAGTTCGCCGAGCAGCAGGCTCAGTCGGGCGACTTCGCCGTGGCCGTGGTCGCGTTGGAGGGGCCTCGCGAGGCGCTTCGCGCCTCGCGACGGTCGAGCGGGGAAGAGCGGAGCGACGACCCGCGAGACGGCGGCAGTTCCGCAAGCGTCCCGGCGCAGGTCGTGGCCGCTGACCCCGAGACCGTCGAAATCGGCGACGCCGTGGAGACGACGATGCGTCGCATCTACACGCAGGAGGGCGTGACGCGGTACGGGTTCAAAGTTCGTCCGCAGGGGTCGAACTGACCGATGACGATTCGGGCGAAACGTGAGTTCCGACGTTCGGACGGGTCGTCGCATTCCTCCGGACTGGAACTCGTCCCGCGGGCCGAGACACCCGTTTAACTTCCGAGGGATAAACGCTTAACCGCGCTCCGCTCGCGGCTTGAACTGTCATGAACGTTGCTGTACTCGGAGCCGGAACCATGGGCCACGGCATCGCCCAAGTTTCGGCGATGGCCGACCACGACGTGACGATTCGGGACGTAGAGCGCGACTTGGTCGAGGAGGGTATCGACGCCATCGAGGAGAACCTGCGGGGCGGCGTCGAACGCGACAAGGTGACCGACGAGGAGATGCGGGCCGCGCTCGACCGCATCTCGGGCACGACCGACCTCGCGGAGGCCGTCTCGGCCGCCGACCTCGTGGTCGAGGCGGTCCCCGAGGACGTGGACCTCAAGAAGCAGATATTCGAGGACGTGGAGACCGAGGCCCCCGCGGACGCGGTTATCGCCTCCAACACCTCCTCGCTCCCCGTCACCGAAATCGTCTCGGCGCTCGACGACCCCGGGCGCGGCATCGGCCTGCACTTCTTCAACCCGGTTCACATCATGCAGTTGGTCGAGGTCGTCGTGGGCGAGCAGACCGACGACGAGACCGCCGCGTTCGCCACCGACTTCGTGGAAGAAATCGGCAAGACCGCCGTCGAAGTGCAGGACACCGCGGGGTTCGCCTCCTCCCGTCTCGGCGTCGCCCTCGGCGTCGAAGCCATGCGGATGGTCGAGGAGGGCGTCGCGAGTCCGCGCGACATCGACCAGTCGATGGAACTCGGCTACAACCACCCGATGGGTCCCGTCGAGTTGGGCGACGTGGTGGGACTGGACGTTCGCCTCGACATCCTCGAACACCTCCGCGAGGAACTCGGCGAGCGGTTCCGCCCGCCCCAGATTCTCCGCCGGAAGGTCCGGGCCGGGAACCTCGGCAAGAAGACGGGCGAGGGGTTCTACGTCTGGGAGGACGGCGAAATCGTGGGCACTAGCGGCGACTGGGGTGACGAGCAATGAGTGACGAGAGCGAGGACGTCGGCAGTCCGGAGACCGTCGGAGCGGAGTGCGACACGGTGAACGTCTCGGTCGGTGACCGCGTCGAGAACGTCGCCACCGTCACGCTCTCGCGGCCCGACGCGCGGAACGCGCTGAACGCCCAGTTGCGTGCGGAGTTGAAGCTCGTGTTAGACGCTATCGAAGCCAGCGACGTGCGCGTGGTCGTCCTCACTGGCTCGGCGGAGTCGGGCGCGTTCGTGGCGGGTGCGGACGTGACCGAACTCCGCGAGCGCGACTCGCTCGAACAGCGCGAGGCGAGCGAGCGCCCCCGCGTCTACGAGTACGTGGATGACCTCGACCAACCGGTCATCGGCGCTATCAACGGCCACGCACTCGGCGGCGGGTGCGAACTCGCGCAAGCATGCGACACGCGCATCGCCCGCGAGGGAGCGAAGTTGGGGCAACCCGAAATCAACCTCGGCATCATGCCCGGCGGCGGGGGCACTCAGCGCCTCCCCCGACTCGTGGGCGAGGGACAGGCGATGAAGCTGATTCTCTCGGGCGAACTCGTCGACGCGACCGAGGCCCGCAACATCGGTCTGGTGGACGAGGTTCACGACGAGGAGTCGTTCGAGGACCGCGTTTACGACCTCGCCGAGTCGATGGCCGAGAAGAGTCCGCTCGCGCTGGAGTTCGCGAAGAAGGCCGTGAAAGCCAGCAGTCGGATGGAGTTAGACCAGGGCATCGAGTACGAGGCCGAACTGTTCGCGCACCTGTTCGCCTCCGAGGACAAGAACGAGGGCATCGACGCCTTCTTCGAGGACCGCGACCCCGAGTGGGAGGGGAAGTGAGTCGTTCGTGAGAACGTGATTCCGTCGTTAGGAGTGTGGTTCCGTCCACGAGAGTGTGATTTTGTCCACGAGTGGCCATCTGGACGACGGCGGAGTAAAGCGAACAGGCTTGAGCCAATCATACCCCAAACCGCCTCGCACCGCGACCGCGGCCCTCACGCCTCCCCAACCGATTGCGGTCCTCGGCCACGGGCCTGCGGTCCTCGTCCCTCGCGTGCTGCTGGCGCGGCCCGCGAGGGGCCGCACCAGCACGCGCCCGGGTGATGAACTCATCGAGCGCGACCGGTTCGTGTCCCAAAATATGCCTTCTACCGTCGCTACCGCATCAGTTCGCCGCCGTTGACGTTCAGCGTCTCGCCCGTGACGAACCCGGCGTCGCGGAGGTAGGCCGCGGCGTCGGCGATGTCCGCGGGCTGGCCGTATCGCTCGACCGGAATCTCGGCCAGTTCGGCCTCCTTCTCCGCCTCGGTCCGGTCTGCGGTCATGTCGGTCTCGACGTGACCCGGCGCGATGGCGTTGACCCGGACCTCCGGCGCGAAGTCCCCGGCGTGGCTCTTGGTGAGACCGAGCAGTCCGGCCTTCGACGCGGCGTAGTGGCACTCTATCGGGGCACCGGTGTACGCCAGAATCGAGGAGACGTTCGTGACGGAGGGGGTCGGCGCGGAGTCCGCGTCGGTCGTCCCCTCCGCTGCCGCCTCCCGGAGGTGGGACAGGGCGGCCTTGGTCACGTTGAACGCGCCGCTGACGTTGGTGTCCATCACGCTGTCGAAGTCCTCGGGCGAGAGGTCCTCGGTGTAGACGTGCTGGTCCACGCCCGCGTTGTTCACCACGTGCGAGAGACCGCCGAAGGCCTCAACCGTCGCGTCCACGAGGTCCGCGGCGTCGTCCGGGTCGCCCACGTCGGCCCGGACCGCGACCGCGTCGCTCTCGGTCTCGGTTCGGACGGTCTCGGCGACCGCCCGCGCCTTCTGTGCGCTCGAAACGTAATTGATGGCGACGTCGTAGCCGTCTCGCGCGAACCGTTCGGCTATCGCTCGACCGATGCCGCGGGACGCCCCCGTGACGAGTGCTGCTGGCATACCCCGAACCCGACTCGCCACGGCCTTGGCGTTTACGTCTGCGGAATGCTGGGATTCCCGACCGAGCGGTTCGGAGGGAAGACCGTCGGACGTTCGACTCGTCTCCGACCTCGGCGTTTATCATCACCGCGTGTAATTGCTCACGCATGAGCGACCGGAGCGCTAACCCCCGGGTCGGTTCCGCGAGTGCCGACCCGTCGGAGGACCCCGAGATGGAGGACCTGCTCGACGAACTGGAGGAGTTGGAGGATACCGTGGACGACCCCGAGGAGCGCGAGCAGGTCCGCGAGACGATGCGGATGGCCCGGCGCGTCTCGACGCCGAGCGCGTTCGGTCGGGTCATCCGCGGGTTCGACCGTCACGACGCCGCCGAAGCGCTGGTCGGGAGCGTGGTGTTCGGGATTCCGATGCTGGTCGAAGGTGGCACCATCGAAATCGGAGAGTTCATCGCTGCCCATCCGGCCTCCCTCGTAGTCACACTCGTCGGCACCATCGGACTGGTCATCGGTCTGCTGTACGTGGCCGAAATCCAGCAGGTCGAGATTCATCGACCGCTGTTCGGGTTCGTTCCGCGGCGACTCGCCGGGGTCGTGGGCGTATCGTTTCTCACCGCGGTCGTCATGATGACGGTCTGGGGTCGCGTTGACTGGGCCGACCCGTGGTTGGCGCTCTGTCAGACGAGCGTGACGTTCTCGGCGATGGCGCTCGGGGCCGGACTCGGCGACATCCTGCCCGGGTCCTGACTGTCGCCGAACGCGAACGCCTCGCCGACGCGGCAGTTCGACACAAAGTATATTAGCCCAGTGCGGGTAATGGTATCTGTTCACACGCGAATTCTGGTGATTAGTATGATAGAATGTCCACACTGCGGTTCGGACCTGAATCGGCGAACGAAGACCCAGACGAGACGGAACGGCGAACCCCTCGGGAGCAAGTCGACCGGTTCAGAACTCGTCTCCTGTCCGGACTGCGACGAGATGATAGACGGCTTCTCGGCCCACTAACTCGGTAGCACGCCCTCTTTTCTTCGGTCGGTGCGCGAGAACTGTGCTCTTCGTGCCAGCGCTCAGAGCGCCGCCAGCGCCTCGCGGGCGTTCTCGACGGCGGCGTCCTTCTCGGCGGGGTAGGCCTCGACCTTCGCGCGGAAGGTGATGCCCTCGCCGAGTGCCGCCTCGCCGCGGTAGGCCGCCTGCTTGTCGAGGCGGAGGAACAGCGAGCAGTTCTCGTCCACGCGCTCGTCGAGTTCGTCGATAAGGGTGTCGGCGTCGGGCAGTTCGGCCACCTTCGAGAGGACGTGGCGCATCTCGTCGGCGTTCTCGACGCGCGTCGAGAGGACGAGGATGCGGTCGCCGTGGTGGCCCTCGCTGGTCGCGCGCTCGATTTCGAAGTCCTCGGGGAGGTAGGTCCGGAGGGCCTGCTCGACGCGCTTGTCGTCCTCGGTGGCGTAGCAGAACGCCCGCAAGTCGATGTAGTGGAACGGAACTTCGGCCATTGCGAGGAGGTAGGACCCCCGAACGGAAAAAGGCGTTTCGTTCGTCGCAGGTCGTCTCCCCGTTCGTTGGCAGTGTGCTCGCGGGGGTCTCCGGCCCTCGGTCTGGACTACGAGGTCACGACTCACTCTCGACGTATCCGCAACTACCGCGCTTCGGTCTCGGAGAACGAGAGGTGTATCGAGTCGCTACTCTTCGTCGTCTTCGTCGCCGTCGGCGGCTTCCAGCGCGTCCTCGGGGATGCCGGTCTCCTGTCCGTCCTCGAAGCTGACGGTGTAGGTGCTGTCGCCGAACATCGTGTCCATCACCTGCGTAATCTGTCCCTCTTCGCCGTCGTAGTCGCTGTGCTCGTCGTGCAGAATGACGTGGTCGTCTTCCTCGAAGCTCATGCATCCGACTAACCCCGCGGCCGATAAAAACGGCCCGGTTCGGCATCGCGCGGGGCAGACCGTTTCGCTCCGCTCCCACCGGTTCCGGTGGTCGCGCCACCGCTTGCGGGGGTCCGATGTCTCGTGCCGGACTACCTCGGCGAGACCGCACGACGAGGCGGCCGCGATGGCGAGCCTTCGGGGGACCGAAGGCTTATTCGGGCGGCCGACGAAACCCTCAAATTATGACCCGACGCCTTACGCCCTTCGCCCTCTCGCCACGGTCCTCACGAGCAGTCCACCGACCACCGTCACCGAGATGACTACCATCGACGACCTCTGGTACCTCACCACGCAGGCCGAACAGCAGGCCGAACAGGTCCACCACCAGTTGACCGACGACTACGAGGAGTTCCTCGACCGGAGTCACGCCCGGCGAGTCTCCCGACCCCGGTTTCGCACGCTCGCCGAACGCATCGCGGAGTTCGGCGCTCCCTACGGCGCCCACTCGGTCGTCTACCGCCCGTCGGGCGAACTCCTGCTCGTCTGGCACGCGGGCGTCGAGAAGTGGGTCGTCCCCGGCGGCGAACCCGACCCCGGTGAGTCGTTCCGGGAGGCCGCCGAACGCGAACTCGCCGAGGAGGCGGGTGTCGAGGCGTCCTACCGCGGACTGGCGATGAACGTCCGGGTCGAGATTCGGTGCGACGACTACTCGACGTGGGGCGTCCTCCCGCTGTTCGAGGCCCGCGTCGAGGACCCGACGACTCCCGACCCCGACGACCCGGACGGCGAAATCACCGACGCCGAGTGGTTCGACGACCTGCCCGAGAACACCCGCGACCGGGAAGACCTGCTGGCGTGGCGCGAGTTCGCGCTAGGTTGACGTACCGTCTGGTCACTTCTAGACGTTTGCTCTTGCTCTTTCCTTCCAGAGGTACGACCCGGAGAAGCTAGCGATTGCCCTCGGCGATGAAAACCGAACGAGCTAGCTACTCCTTGAGCCAATGAAACCGCAAGCACCGCCCCGCACCTCACGCCTCCCCAACCTCCTCCCTCACAGAGTTCGGTCGTCCCTCACGCGCCGCGGCGGACACGGAGGTCCGCCGGCGCGTGCCACCGCGGAGATTTGGGGTTGGGCAGTCGAGGACGTGAGGACGGAAGCAGTAGAAGAGCGAGCGATGATACCACCGACCGCACGGGTTCGACTCAGTTGTGGGAGACGCCGTCGCGCGACTCGGCTTTCATCCGGCGGAGCGTCGCCCGCGCGTTGCTGGCGTCGTAGCCGAACAGCACGTTCTGGCCGTAGGCCTCGGCGACTTCCGCGGCGTGAATCAGGTTGTCCACGTCCACGTCCACCGCGTAGAGTTCGACGCTGAACGGGGCGTCGAGCGCGTCCTCGAAGCCGCTGGCGATGGTTTCGAGCCAGTAGGTCGTCTCGTACGCCATGTCGTAGAGCGGGACGACGAACTCGTCCACGTACTCCGAGAGCGCCTCGAGGTCCAGACCGGCGCGCTCGTAGAGGTGGCCCGGATACGGGTCGGGGTAGAGCGTGAAGTAGGTCTTCCCGGGGATTCGGTCGGCGGCCTCGGCCACGAACTCGGTGACGACGCTGGCGCGCCACGCGTATCGGTCCTCGAAGTCGCTCTCCTCGAACTGGCGGGTGCATCGCTCGCAGTGGCAGTACTCCGCCCGCGGGAATCCCACGTCGTCGAGTCGCACGTCCGGGTTCACCTCTGCGCAGTCCGAGATGATTTCGAGGACGCCCTCGCGGTAGTCCTCGCGCGTGGGACAGACGTAGGCCCAGTCGAAGTATGGTCGCTCGCGGGTCGCGCGCTCGCCCGCCTCGTTGACCGGCGCAAGGTCGGGGTCGGCTTCGACGGCGGCGTTGTCCCCGAAGCACGACACCATGTTCACCCCCTCGGCGACCGGTTCGGCCGAGCGTCCGGTCACGTCCTTGACTTCGTAGAACCGCAGGTCGAACTCCGGCCAGTCGAGTTCCTCCTCGTTTCGCGTGACGACGCCGAACATACCCGACGTTGGCGGGCGCGAGGGGTAAGTGGTTCGCTCTGGGGTGGCTTTGCTCCCACTCGGGACGGTCCCTCTACCGACCCGAAGCCCTCGCTAGCCGCGGCTACAGCCCTTCGGCAGCGTCGCGTTGCTCGGGGTGGGTTGCTGGACGGACTGGACCGACCAGTTGGTCGCGCCGCCCTTGATGATGAGCGCCTCGCCGACCGTGCCGTTCTCGACGGTGATGTCCGGGTCGTTCTCGCTGGCGGTCGGGTCGAACGAAGCGGCGTCGGTCGCCTGCTGGCCGAGCGTGGCGTTCCCGCAGAGTATCGCGGCGTCCACCGTCATCTGGTCGATGACGACTCCGGACACGGTCAGGTTCTTCGTCCAGTGGCGCTCGATAGTCCGGTTCTCGACGTCCGGGTCGATGAAGCCGCCGCCGGGGATGTTGAGAACCGACTTGTTGCGCACCACGAGTCGCTCGGCGGTCACGTTCTTCAGACGCGCACGTTCGAGGATGAACCGACCGACCGTCACGTTCGAGAGGGTGACGTTCGTCGTACGCCCGTCCGTCGTCGTGGCGTTCCGGACCACGACGTTCTGAATCGTCACGTTGACCACCGTGGAGTTGCGGACGAGCCACGTCTCGATGGTCACGTTGTCGAGCGACACCTTGTACTGGGCGAGGGCGTCCCCGCTCCGGTGGACCGGACCGTCGGCGACGCGTTCGGGGGCGTCGGCCGCCACGCTCCCGGCAGGACCGACGCCGACGACCGACCCGACGCCCGCGAACAAGACGAGCGTCGCGACGGCGACTGCGAAGGGTGGTCGTGAATCCATGTCCCTGTCGTACTTCGAGACGGAAAATAAACGAAAACGACCGTTCTGACCGTTTTTCCATGTAACGAGACGTTTCACGTGGGGTAGCCGACGCTTATCGGAATTGGAATCGGAACCCGGCCTTGTGAGGCCGAGTCGAGCGGTCGGTGACGGACGCGCTACTCGGCCGCGATGTGGGCCGCGAGGTCCTCGCGGACGATGGTCTCGCAGTACTCGCATCGAACGCCGTCGTCCAGCACCTCGAACTCGGTCTCGAC
Organism: Halorussus sp. MSC15.2; assembly: GCF_010747475.1. Classification (NCBI taxonomy): domain Archaea; kingdom Methanobacteriati; phylum Methanobacteriota; class Halobacteria; order Halobacteriales; family Haladaptataceae; genus Halorussus; species Halorussus sp. MSC15.2. The sequence continues at coordinate 676,665 of NZ_VSLZ01000002.1, forward strand.
GGGTTCGTCGGCGTTGGTGATGCAGTTGTGGTTGGGACACGAGAGGACGCCGACCACTCGGTCGGGGCGTTCGAGGTACTGCTTCTCGGCGACTTCGTACTCCCGGATGATGTTGATGGTCGCCTCGGGAGCGATGAGCGACAGCACGTCCACCTCGTCCTGACTCAACTCGCGGCCCTCGACCTTCACGATGTCCTTGTGACCCATTCGGTCGCTCGGGATGTTCATGCCGACGCTGACCGTCTCGCCGGACTCGCCGTCGATGCCGAGGATGGCGAGGACGTTCAGCGCCTGCCCGGCGCGAATGTGGTCGATGACGGTGCCTCTCGGAATCTTGCTGACGCGGAGTTGGTGGTCGCTCATTGTCCGTCCTCCAGCATCTGGTCGAGCAGGGCCATCCGGACCGGGACGCCGTTGTGGGCCTGCTCGAAGTAGGTCGCGTAGTCGGTGTCGTCCACTTCGGGCGCGATTTCGTCCACGCGCGGCAGGGGGTGCATGACGGTCAGGTCGTCCTTGGCGGGTTCGAGCGTTTCGAGGTCGATGCCGTACTCGCCCGCTATCGCCTGATACTCGTTCTCGTCGGGGAACCGCTCGCGCTGGATGCGGGTGACGTACAGCACGTCGAGCGCGGGCAGAATCTCCTCCAGTTCGGTGTGTTCCCGGACGTTCGCCCCGGATTCGTGGAGGTCGTAGCGCACGCTCCGCGGGAGTTTCAGGCTCTCGGGGCTGATGAAGTGCTGGTCGGCGTCGAAGTTCGTCAGCGCGTGGGCCAGCGAGTGGACCGTCCGGCCGTACTTCAGGTCGCCCATGATGCCGATGGTGAGGTCGTCGAGACCCGCGTTCTCCCGAATCGTGTAGAGGTCGAGTAGGGTCTGGGTCGGGTGGTGGCCAGCGCCGTCGCCCGCGTTCAGGAGCGGCACGTCCACGAACTCGCCGACCATCTTGGCCGCGCCCTGACTCGGGTGGCGCAGGACGAGCGCGTCGGCGTACCCCTCGATGACGCGGGCGGTGTCGGCGAGGCTCTCGCCCTTCTTGACCGACGAGGACTCGACGGTACCCATGTCCACTGCGTCGCCGCCGAGGCGCTTGATGGCGGTCTCGAAGCTCATCTTGGTCCGGGTACTCGGCTCGAAGAACATGAGTCCGAGTATCGCGTCGGCGTGGCGGTCCGCGAACGCGGCCGGGTCGGCGTCGATTTCGGCCGCGCGGTCGAGAACCGCCGCCACGTCCTCGCGCGAGAGTTGTTTGGCAGTTATGAGGTGGTCGTCACGCATTGGTAGTGTATGGGCGGGGGACGCTCCTTGAATCTCTCGGACTGGTGCGGAGGTGAGACGGCGTGGCGAGACCGGGTCGGACCGCCCGGCGACGACCGTCTGCCGTCCGACCGACCCGACGTGACGCCTGTCGAGGGTCGCTTCGGTCCTCGCCCGCGCGAGCGAACGCCAGTTTACCGGTTGACATCACCGCTGGATTCATGCGGATACAGCCCAATATCGTGTTGATGAGTTCCTCACCGCCCGGACCCAACGGAGAACCGCTGTTCGGCAGCAGTCGCCGGTACGCCCGCGACCCGTTCCGCTTCCTGTCGGCCTGCGAGCAGGCCTACGGCGACGTGGTCCGGTTCGACCTCGGGCCGCTGAACACCTACCTCCTGACCGACCCCGCCGACGTCGAACGCGTGCTTGTCTCGGAGGCCGACCGGTTCCGCAAGCCCGAGTTTCAGGACGACGCGCTCGGCGACCTGCTCGGGAAAGGTCTCCTCCTCAGCGAGGGCCAGACGTGGCGCGAACAGCGCGACCTCGCCAGTCCGGCGTTCAGGCCGGGTCGGCTGACGGGGTTCGCCGACGACATCGTCGCCCACAACGACGACCTGCTCGCGGATTGGTCGGACGGCGCCGAAATCAACGTCGAACTGGACATGACGGAGGTGACTCTCGCGGTCATCGTGGACCTGATGCTCGGCACCGACCTCGATGACCGACGCGTCCGGACCATCCGCGAGGCGCTGGAACCGCTCGGCGCTCGCTTCGAACCCGACCCCGTCCGGTTCGCCGCGCCGCAGTGGCTCCCGATGCCCGGCGACGGCGAGTACCGGAACGCCGTCGAGACGATGGAGGACGTCATCGACGACATCGTCTCGGAACGACGGGGTACTCACGGTGACTCCCCCGCCGACGAGGGACCGGACGACCTGCTCTCGATTCTGCTGCGGGCGCAGGACCGCGGCGAGCAGTCCGACCGCCAGATTCGCGACGAGGTGATGACGATGCTGCTGGCCGGCCACGACACCACCGCGCTCACGCTGACCTACTCGTGGTATCTGCTCTCCCAACATCCGGACGTCGAGCGTCGAGTCCACGACGAAATCGAGTCGGTGCTCGGCGACGACCCGCCGACGATGGCGGACGTGAGAGACCTCGACTTCGTCGAACAGGTCATCGACGAGGCGATGCGGCTGTATCCGCCGGTGTACACGATGTTTCGCGAACCGAAGGGTTCCGTGGAACTCGGCGGCTACCGAATCCCGGACGACGCCGCCATCATGCTCTCGCAGTGGGCGATGCACCGCTCTGAGCGCTACTGGGACGCCCCCGACGAGTTCGACCCCGACCGGTGGACGCGCGACGTGGACCGGCCGCGGTTCGCGTACTTCCCCTTCGGCGGCGGTCCCCGCCACTGCATCGGCAAACACCTCGCCAAGTTGGAGGCCAAACTCATCCTCGCCCGGACCGCACAGCAGTACCGCCTCGAATACACGCGCGAGAGGGAACCGGAACTCCGACCGACCCTGACGATGCATCCCCGAGACGGGATGCCGATGCGCGTCCACGAGCGGTGAGTTAGGGCCGTCGCCCGGGCGAGGATTCAAGTACGAAGGTGGGACGATGCCCACCCGGACGCTTCGCGCGGTTCCGGGCGAGGGCGGTGCGCGCGCACCGTGGAACCGCCAGTCCGACTACCCCGAGAGGGCTGAGCCTTAAGATTCACCGCACCGGAGCTACGGGTATGCCGACCGCCTACGTCACCGCACCGCCGGAAGCGGCGTCCGACCTCGCCGAGACGCTCGTGGAGGAACGACTCGCGGCCTGCGTCAACCGATTCCCTTGCACCTCGGTCTACCGGTGGGAGGGCGAGGTCCACCGAGACGACGAAGTGGTGTTGCTGGCCAAGACCACCGACGCGGCCTACGACCGCCTCGAAGCGCGGGTCGAGGAGCTACATCCCTACGACGTACCCTGCGTCGAGCGGTTCGAGGAGAGCGAGACGCTCGACTCGTTCGCGGCGTGGCGCGACGGGGAAGTCGGCGAACGGGAGGAGCGACGATGACGGACCGGGAGTGGGGTCCGTGGACGCTGGTCGTCGGCGTGTTCCTCGTCGCCGTCGCGGCGATTGCGCGGGGCGCGCTCCGACGGCTTCGAAGACGCGCGTAGCGGCCAATTAGGCCCGACTCCGGAGTTCGTCCAGCACCGAGAGCGTCGCCTCGGAGTACGACTCGTCGAGCACCACGTCGGCCGCGCGCTTGGCCTTCTCGTCGGCGTTCGCCACGGCGTAGGACTCCCCGACTACGCCGAACGTGGACACGTCGTTCTCCGAGTCGCCGACCGCGACGAACTCCTCGGGGTCGCGGTCGAGGAGTCGCGCGACCGACTGCAGGCCGACGCCCTTCTCGATGCTGGGCGACTTGACGTGGTAAGCGAACCCGGTATCCACGACTTCCAGTCCGTGTTCGGCCGCGAGTTCCTCTAGGGGACCGAGCGGTTGGTCCCGGGCGATGGCGACCTCGGTCTCGCGCCACCGGTTTACCATGTCCGTGGAACCCCACCCGAGGTCGTAGCCCGCCGCGACGTACTCCTCGGCGACTCGGCGAGCGGCCTCGCCGTCGGCGTTCTTCGACACCTGCTCGCCCGAGAGGACGAGACCGCCGTTCTCGGCGATGACGTTCTGCTCGACGTACATGAAGTGACAGAGCGCGACGGGGTAGGGAAACGCCTTCCCGGTGGCGACGACCACGGGCGCGTCCCACTCGGGAAGCACGTCGAAGAACCGCGGGTCTACGGAGTCGTCGGGCCGGGTCATCGTGCCGTCGATGTCGAGGACGAGCGGCGGAGCCATGGCTCACGGTGGGAGCGTCAGCCACAAAAAGCGGTCGTTCGCGGCTCTCGAACGCGACCTCGAATCAGTCGGAGTAGGCGGCTTCGCCCGCTACGCGGGCCTCCGGGAACAGTCGGTCCTTCGTCGCCAGCGCGACCCGGACGAGCGCCAGCATCACGGGCACCTCGATGAGCGGGCCGACGACCGTGGCGAGCGCCACGTTGCTCCCGATGCCGAAGACGGCGACGGCGACCGCGATAGCCAACTCGAAGTTGTTCGACGAGGCGGTGAACGCGACGCTGATGCTCTCGGTGTAATCGAAGCCCAGCGCGGCGGACGCGCCGTAGGCCAGCGCCCACATCCCCGCGAAGAAGACGAACAGCGGAACCGCGATGAGGGCTATCTGCTCGGGGTTCTCGACGATGTACTCGCCCTTGAGCGCGAACATCACGACCACGGTGAACAGCAGGCCGAGGAGTCCGAGCGGACTGATTCGGGGGACGATTCGGTCGTAGTACGCCGTCCGCCCGACGGTCCGGAACGCGACCTGTTGGGTGAGATAGCCTAGAAGCAGCGGCAGACCGAGGAAGACAAGCACAGTCTGGGCGATGAGACCGATGGAGACGTCCACCGAGGTTCCCCGGAGGACCGTCAGGAAGACGAACGCGTAGGGGACGAACAGCACGATTTGCAGGAGACTGTTGACGCCGACGCAGACCGCGCACATCTCCTGATTCCCGGCCGCGAGTTCGTTCCAGACCAGCACCATGGCGATGCACGGCGCGATGCCGACGATGACCAGTCCGGTGACGAACTCGGGGTGGCCGCCGAGGAAGAAGACCGCGAGACCGTACATCACGAACGGTGCGACGAGCCAGTTGAGCGCGAGCGTCAACCCAATCTCCTTCCGGGCCGTGCGCGTCACCTTCGGGATTCGCCCGTAGTCGATTTCGGCCATTATCGGGTATATCATCACGAACAGGCCGACCGCGATGGGGAGGCTCGTGCCGTTGAACGTGACCGCGTTCAGCAGGTCGGCGACGCCGGGCACCGCGTAACCGAGACCAACGCCGAGCGCCATCGCGAGTCCAATCCAGACCGTGAGATAGCGGTCCAGCACGCCGATGTCGTCGCTCACGAGTCGCTCACCTCTCGGTCTGCGGTCCCGAGGAGCGCCTCGGCGAGTTCGGTGGCGTCGTAGTAGCGCCAGTTGCCGTCTTTCCGCCGCCGGACGAGTCCGGCGTCCACGAGGTCCGACAGCGCGTGACTGACCGCGCTCTCGCTGACCTCGACCAGCGGTTCGAGTTCGCAGACGCAGAGTTCGTCGTCCGCGGCGGCGAGAACCCTGGCGAGTCGGTAGCGCGTCTCGTCGCCGAGGACAGCGAACACCGGCCGAGCCGAGTCGTCCGCGAAGGTGCTGTCGGCGAGTTCGTCCAGTTCCGCGAGCCGACGGTCGAGGTCGGCGTCCCGGCACTCGCCGAGTTCGTCCGAGACGAGTCGGCGGAGCCGCGTCGTCGTACTTGCCATGACCGTCGATTGAGAGAAGATTCAGATAGGCCTTGCGGAATGAACTGCTGTTCAGATAGCCGGTGACGTAACCGGACCCTCCCGAACTGAGTCGAAAAACAAGTCCGCCGGTGTCCTCCGACAGCCAGTTCAGAAGCCGAGCGACGGCACCCAGACGCTCTGGGGGAAGACGCCGACGCTGGCCAGCACCGCGATGAGGAAGGTGCCGACCACGATTGCCGCGGCGGGCGGGTCGAAGTGCGTGTCGGCGTGCGCGTAGAAGACGCGCTGGACGAGTTCGCCGACGAGCGCGCAGACGAGTCCGAAGACACCACCGACCGCGAGCGCGGGGCCGAGCGGAATCGCGGCCGCCACCTCGGCGATGGGAGCGGTCGGGACCGACATCCCGGCCGGAGCGAGCGCCAGCGCCGCGGTGCTGGCGGGGAGGCTGATGTGGTGGGTCACCGGAATCTGCTCGACGCCGCAGTTGAGGAAGACGAGACTCGCCGCGCTGATGCCGAACGCGAGGAACGGACTCCCCGTTTTGTACGCGACGAACGCCGCGAGGACGCCCACGACGAACCCGAGCATCGCCACGTTCGCCCACTTGTACTGGTGGGGGAGCCACGGTTCGACGACGAACCGGCCTTCCGCGGTCCCGCCGTCAGAGCGAGTCTCTGACGAGGCTCGCGCGTCTTCGCGCTGCTCACCGCCGTCGGCGGCGGGTTCGCCGCTCCCGTCGGTGTCGGCGGTCGCGGCCTCGCCGATGACGCGCCTGTCGCCGTCCTCGAACGGTCCCATGTCGAGGATGCCCCCGCTGGTGTCACCGATGATGTCGTAGCCGAAGACGACGCGGTGGACGACGGCCGACAGCACGACGCCCATCGCGATGGGGTCGTAGGGCATCCCGAGCGTCGAGGAGGCGACGGTCAGCCAGTAGCCCACGATACCGAACGCGCCGCCGACCGCCAGCACGTCGGGCTTGGTGCCCTGCGCGTACGCGATGTTCTTGGCCTCGTGGAAGTCGAAGTCGGTGTCCATGTACCCCTTCTTGGCGGCGTAGGCGGCCGCCGCCGCACCGCCGGCGAAACTGATAGCCGGGGAGAACACCGGGCCGAACGCGATGGACCCCGTGATGCCGACCGCCGCGAGTTCGCTGGCCGCCCCCGCGTCGGACGCACCGGCGACTACCTTGCCGATGGCGTTGGCCGACTCGCCAGCGATGACCATGAACCCGGTGAAGATGAACGCGGGGAGCGCGCCGAGCGCCGCGCCGAACGCGCCCCCGGCGAACGCCGCGAGCAGCATCTCGACCGCCCAGAGGTCACTCCAAGGCATTCACGAGTCACCCCCGTCGCGCGCCCAGTCGGTCGCGCGCTCGACGGCGTCGCTCCACCGGTCGTACATCCGGTCGGCCTCCGTCCGGTCCATGTCCGGTTCGAACTCGCGGTCCACGCGCCAGTTGTCCCTGAGTTCGTCCGGGTCGTCCCAGTAGCCGACCGCGAGACCGGCGGCGTAGGCCGACCCGAGCGCGGTCGTCTCGTCCACCTCGGGGCGGGCGATTTCGGTACCGATGATGTCGGCCTGTAACTGACAGAGGAAGTTGTTCTTGACGGCCCCACCGTCGACTTTCAGGCTCTCCATCTCGATGCCGCTGTCGGCGACCATCGCCTCGGCCACGTCGCGGGTCTGGTAGGCGATGGATTCGAGCGTCGCGCGGACGACGTGTTCGCGCCGCGTGCCGCGGGTCATCCCGACGATGGTGCCCCGCGCGCGCTGGTCCCAGTGGGGTGCCCCGAGTCCGGTGAACGCCGGAACGACGTAGACGCCCTCGGTCGAATCGACGCTCCGTGCGAGCGCCTCGGACTCGGCGGCGTCCTCGATGAGCGTCATGTCTTCGAGCCACTCGATGGCCGCGCCCGTGACGAAGATGGAGCCTTCGAGGGCGTACTGGACGGGTTCGCCCGAGCGCTGGAACCCGACCGTCGTGAGCAGTCCGTGGTCGCTGTCCACCGCCTCGTTGCCCGTGTTCATCAGGAAGAAGCTCCCGGTGCCGTAGGTGTTCTTGGCGTCGCCCGCGTCGAAGCAGGTCTGGCCGAAGAGCGCGGCCTGTTGGTCCCCGAGCGCGCCCGCCACCGGAATCTCCGTGCCGAGGAAGCCGTCGGCGTCGGTGGTGCCGTAGTAGTCCTCGTCGCTGGAGGGCCGGACCTCCGGGAGACACGCCGCGGGAACCTCGAACTCCCGGAGCAGGTCGTCGTCCCACTCCATCTCGTGGATGTCGAACAGCATCGTCCGGGAGGCGTTCGTCACGTCGGTGATGTGGTTCCCCGTGAGGTTGTAGATGAGCCACGAGTCGATGGTCCCGAACAGGAGTTCGCCCTCTGCGGCCCGCTCTTTCATGTCGGCCGGGCGAGCGCGCTGGGTCTTGATGGGGTCGGCGTTGTCGAGCAGCCACTCGGCCTTGGTCGCCGAGAAGTAGGCGTCGGCTTCGAGACCGGTCTTGGCTCGAATCTCCTCGACCTTGCCCTCGGATTCGAGTTGCTCGACGCGGTCGGTGGTCCGCCGGTCCTGCCAGACGATGGCGTTGTGGACCGGCTTGCCGGTGTCGCGGTCCCAGAGCAGCGTCGTCTCGCGCTGGTTGGTCACGCCGATGGCGGCGAGTTGTTCGGCCGAGAGGTCCGCGTCGTCGAGCGCCGTCCGCACGACCGACTTGGTGTTCTCCCAGATTTCGAGCGGGTCGTGTTCGACCCACCCCGGTTCCGGGTAGAACTGTTCGTGGGTCTCGTAAGCGTCCGTGACGACGGTTCCGTCGTGGTCGAAGACCATGAACCGGGTCCCCGTCGTCCCTTGGTCGATTGCGCCGATGTATGAGTTACCTGACATAGTTTGCCACCGTTGGTGAGCGCCGGTCGCTACCGGATTCAGACAACCGCGCGAACTTTACGCACGGTACCGTCCTACCCGTAAACAATATTGACTTTCATTATAAAACTTTCGTCGGGAGTCCTGTATCGGTGGTTTTCACCCCGTCGGAGACCTCCTCTACGGTGTTTCGAGGGAATTTACTCAGGCAACGACAGTGGCGGTAAAGTAAAGTATCGCGGGTCCCACGTCTGAGAAAACGGATGACAGCAACCACGGACGTTCTCGTCATCGGCGGGGGTTCGACCGGCACCGGCATCGCCAGAGACCTGTCGATGCGGGGGGTGGACGTCACTCTCGTCGAGAAAGGGAATCTGACCCACGGGACGACCGGCCGGATGCACGGCCTGCTCCACAGCGGGGGGCGCTACGCGGTCTCTGACCGAGCGAGCGCGGAGGAGTGCATCGAGGAGAACCGCGTCCTCCGGGACATCGCGAGCCACTGCGTCGAGGAGACCGGTGGCCTGTTCGTCCAGTTGGAGGGCGACCCCGACGAGTACTTCGAGGAGAAACTGGAGGGCTGTCGTGAGTGCGGCATCCCCGCGGAGGTCCTCAGCGCCCGCGAGGCCCGCGAGGAGGAACCGTATCTCACGAAGGAGGTGAAACGCGCGATTCGAGTTCCGGACGGCGCTATCGACCCGTTTCGCCTCTGCGTGGCCAACGCGGTCAGCGCCGAGAACCACGGCGCACGCGTCGAGACCCACGCCGAGGTCGTGGACCTGCTGGGCGACGGCGAGCGCGTGACCGGCGCGGAGGTACGCCACGACAGCGGCCCCGGCAAACGCTCCCACGGGAAGTCCGGCCAGACCGAGGAGATTCGCGCGGAATACGTCGTCAACGCGTCGGGCGCGTGGGCGGGCCAAATCGGCGAGATGGCGGACGTGGACATCGAGGTCCGACCGTCGAAGGGCGTGATGGTCGTGATGAACTGCCGGCAGGTGGACACGGTCGTCAACCGCTGTCGGCCGAAGGGCGACGCCGACATCGTGGTACCTCACGAGACGACCGCCATCCTCGGCACCACCGATGAGGAGGTCTCGAACCCCGACGACTACCCGGAGGAACGGTGGGAAGTGGACCTGATGATAGACGAGTTGAAGCGACTCGTTCCCATCCTCGGGGAGGCCCGGACGGTCCGGTCGTTCTGGGGCGTCCGCCCGCTGTACGAACCGCCGGAAGTCGGGAGCGCCGACCCGACCGACATCACGCGCGACTACTTCCTGCTCGACCACGAGGAGCGCGACGACCTCCGCGGACTTACCTCCATCGTCGGCGGGAAGTTCACCACCTACCGGATGATGGCCGAGGAGATTTCCGACCACGTCTGCGACCAACTCGGCGTCAGCGCGGCGAGTCGAACCGCCGAGGTCCCGCTTCCGGGGAGCGAGGACGAGTCGGTCCTCGACGCCGGGATGGACCGCTTCGGCCTGCGCTCGCCGGTCGCGCGCCGCAGCGCCCAGCGACTCGGCAGTCGCGCCGACGAGGTGCTCTCGTCGGTCGAACCGAACCCGGTCCTCTGCGACTGCGAGGCCGTCACCCGCGCGGAAGTGCGGGATGCCATCGACCAGTCGGGAACCGACCTCAACGCGGTCCGCATCCGGACCCGCGCGTCGATGGGCAACTGTCAGGGCGGGTTCTGTTGTCACCGGATGGCGAGCGAACTCCACCCCGAGTTCGACGAACCGCAGGCCTACGCCGCGCTCGACGAACTGTTCGAGGAGCGCTGGAAGGGCGAGCGCCACGCCCTCTGGGGCGAACAGCTCTCGCAGGCCGCGCTCAACTACGCGCTCCACGCGACCACGATGAACCGGGACCGCGACCCGACGGTTCGGGGCCGCGATTCGTCCGAGAGCGAGAACGCCGAACCCATCGACTTCGGCGCGTTCGACGCGGGCGAGTCGGCGGGTCGGCGGCCCGCCGCCGACGGAGGACAACGTGGCGATTGAAGACGACGTGACCGTCGTCGGCGGCGGCATCGCCGGGATGACCGCCGCGCTCGCGGCCGCCCGTGAGGGCGCGGACGTCCGCCTGCTCTCGCACAAGGACTCCACCCTGCGGAGCGCGAGCGGACTCGTGGACGTGCTGGGGTATCTCCCGGAATCGGACGGACCGCTCGCCGACCCGTTCGAGACCATCCCGCAACTCCCCGACGCGCACCCGTACAGCACCGTGGGGGTCGAGGGCGTCCGCGAGGCGCTGGACCTCTTCGACGGGGTCGTCGGCGACCGCTATCGCGGCGACCACACCGACCGAAACGCGCTGGTGCCGACGCACGGCGGGTCGGTGAAACCGACCGCCCGCTACCCCGCGAGCGCGGCGGCCGGACTGGCGAGCGACGACCGGGACGCCCTCCTCGTGGGCTTCGAGACCGTCACCGACTTCGACGCGCCGCTGGCGGCCGACCACCTCGAATCGGTGGGCGTCCCGTTCGCCGCGCGCGGCGCGACGATTCCGTTCCCGGGCGATTTCAGGGTGGATACCAAGATTACCCGGTTCGCCGACGCGCTCGACGCCGACGAGCGCGTGGCGGTCGAGGGCGACGGTTACACGACGGAACTCCCGGTCCGCGAGGCGCTCGCGGAGGCCGTGAAACCGCACCTCCGCGGCGAGGAGCGCGTGGGGTTCCCGGCAATCCTCGGCCAGCATCACCCCGACGAGGTGCGCGAGTCGCTCGAAGCCGAACTCGGCGCGGCGGTGTTCGAGGTGCCGATGGGACCGCCGAGCCTCCCGGGGATGCGCCTCGAAGGCGCGTTCACCGAGGCTTGTCGCGAGGCGGGCGTGCGCTTCACGACCGGTAATCCGGTGGTCGATTACGAGACCCGCGGGATGGGCGATGGCGCGACGGACGACGGCGGGGCGAGAGGCGGAGAAATCGCCGCCGTGCGCGTCGAGCGCAACGGCGCGGCGATTCCGTTTCACGCCGACCAGTTCGTGCTTGCGACCGGCGGACTGGTGGGCAAGGGCATCGATTCGGACCGCGAGGGGGTCGCCGAGCCGATTTTCGACTGCCACGTCCCACACTCGGGCGACCGGTACGACTGGTTCGCCGACGCGGCGTTCGGCGACCACCCCTTCGCGCGGTTCGGCGTGGAGACCGACGGCGACCTGCGACCCCTCGACCGGGAGGGCGACGCGGAGTTCTCGAACCTGCGCGCGCCGGGGCGGTCCTCGGCGGCTACGACTTCGCGGCCGAAAAGTCCGGGGCGGGCGTCTCGCTCACCACCGGAGTGGCGGCCGGACGCGGTGCGGCGCGGGAGTTGACGAGGTGACTATCCATGAGTGACGCAGAACAGCCGATGGACGCGAACGACGCGAACGACGTGCGAGAGGAAGAGACAGTCGCAGACGACGAGTTCGAACCGGTGCAGGTGTTCCCCGAGAGCGAGGAGATGGACCTCCGGCCGGGGAGCGACGACTGCTACAAGTGCTCGACCTGCGATACCAACTGTCCCGTCGCGGAGGTGGACGACGACTTCCCCGGGCCGAAGTTCCAAGGACCCGAGCAGTGGCGACTCAAGCGCAAGGAGGACACCGACATCGACGACTCGGTGATGTCCTGTTCGAACTGCATGCGCTGTGACTCGTCGTGTCCCTCCGACGTTCCACTCAGCCAGATGCACAACACGGCGCGGGGGGAGTACGTCGAGAACCAGATGGACAAGCTATCCCGGGAGTACGTCCGCAACCGGATTCTGGCGAACTACCGGACGATGGCGGAACTGGGGAGCAAGGTCCCGCGACTCACCAACTTCGTGATGGGCAACTCGCTCGTGCAGGCGGTCAACGAGAAGGTACTGGGTATCACCAGCGAGCGCGAGTTCCCCGAGTTCGCCGAGGAGACGTTCCGCGAGTGGTGGGAAAAGCGAGGTGGCGCAGCCACCTCGGAAGAGCGAGCGGGGAGGGACGACTCGCGAGCAGAGCGAGGTGGCCCGCAAGTGCGCTCGGAGGACAAGCGAGTCGCGTACTTCCACGGCTGTTACTCGAACTACAATACCCCCGCAGTCGGTAAGGCCATGGTCCGACTGTTCGAGTGGTTCGGTTACGAGGTGGTCGTCCCGAAGCAGCGCTGTTCGGGGACGCCGATGTTCGCCAACGGGATGCTGGCGGACGCCAAGCGGGCCGCGGGAATCAACGTCGAGAACTTCTCGGGCCTCGTCGAGGAGGGGTACGACGTCATCGCCTCCTGCACCTCCTGTTCGATGTCGCTCCGTCAGGAGTACCCGGAACTGTTCAGCTACGACGGGACCGCCAGCGTCGCGGCCCACACCTACGAGGCCCTCGAATACCTGCGACTCCACGAGGACCTCGAAGCGGAGTTGGAAGACGCCGAGGTCGATGCGGGCGAGTTCGCCTACCACGCACCCTGTCACGCCCGGAATCAGGGGCTTGCCGGACAGGCCGTCGAGGTCCTCGACGGCCTCGACGGCGCGAACGCCGAGGACGTGGGCGACTCGTGTTCCGGCATCTCCGGGACCTACGGCTGGAAGGACGAGAAATACGAAACGTCCATGGAAATCGGGTCAGAGATGTTCGAACACATGGAACGGACCGACGCCGAGACGGGGATGACCGAGTGCCCGACCTGCGCGATGCAGATGGAACACGGGACGGGCTACGAGATTCGCCATCCCCTCGAAGTGCTGGAGGAAGCCCTCGTCGGCGAGGGGAGCAACTGACCGCCGATGGACCTCGAAGAACGAATCGCTCGGCGGCAGGCCACGCGGGGCGACGACCTGTTCGTGGACCGAAGCCCCCTCAACCCCGCCGTCCACCTCCCGGACCCGGTCGGTCGCGGTCCCGTCCTCGAACGCCTCCTCGACGTTCTCGACCCCGTGTTCGACCGGCGACTCCCGCCGGACGCCGCGGTGTACGGGCCGAAAGGCGCGGGGAAGTCGGCGCTGGTGAGCGCGCTGTTCGCTCACCTGAACGACCAGTTCGGCCGACAGCACCGCCGAATAGGCACGACCACCCGGGCCGGAACCGCGACCGACACCGTCGAGTTCGTCCACGTCGACGCCTACCGCACGACCAGCGAGTTCCAGTTTTACCACACGCTGCTCGACGCCGTCGTCGAGGAGTCGGTCCCGCGACGCGGCGTCGGCACCGAGGAGTTCCGGGAGCGGTTGGTCGAACAGTTCTCGTCGCCCGCCCGCAAGGCCGTCGTCGCGGTGGACCACGTCGCCGAACCGAGTTCGCCCTCCGGCGGCGAACTCCGCGAGTGGTTCGCGCCGGTCGCCGACGACGCGTCGCTCGTGGTCGTCGGTCGAGCGGTCCCCGACGACTGGGACTCGAAGACCGTCCACGTGCCGGAGTACCGCCAGCACGCGCTCGTTGACATCCTGACCGAACGGGCCTCACGGGCGCTGGCGAGTAGCGCCCTCAGACTCGGACAGGCCCGACACCTCGCGGAGTGGGCCAGCGGCGACGCCCACGACGCACTCGCCGCCGCGTTCGGGGCGGCCGACCTCGCGGACGCCGACGGTGCCGACCGAATCCGCGCGAGCGACGTGGACGCGGGTATCGCGGACGTGCCCGACGACGGGATTCACGTCGGCCGAGTGTTCGCGCTGCCGGAGAACCGACGGAAGGTCCTCCTCGAACTGGTCTCGCTGGACGCGACGCCGCCGATAGACGAGGCGGCGAGCGCCATCGCGGAGCGCTCGGACCTGTCGGCGGCGACGGTCAAGCGGTTCCTGTACGAACTCGCCGAATGCGGCGTCCTCGAACGCGTCCAGACCGAGGCGACGGACGGGAGCGGGCGCCGCCCCAGTCGGACGGTCCCGCGGTTCCCGACGATTCCGTTCCGGCGGTTCGAGGGCGAACTACGGGCGGAGTGAGTGGCACTCGGTCACTGACCGACAAGCCGGGAATCTTCGAGACCAACCAGAGACCGACGAGCGCACCGACCGCGTCGGTGACAGCGACCAGCCTCGCGGTCCTTCCGAACGGGCGGTGACACGGTCACGCGGCGACCGCATCCACGTGGTCGGGGTTGGGGACGCCGAAGTGGAAGGTGAGACCGAACGCCAGCAAGAGGCCGTCGAGACGGCCGTGGCGGTCGGTTACTACGACGTGCCCCGGACCGCCACCCACGAGGACGTGGCCGCGGAGTTGGCGTGCGCGCCGAGTACCGCGTCCGAACACCTCCGGAAAGCCGAGTCGAAGGTGCTACAGTCGCGGTTCGGAGAGTAACGAGGAATCGGTGAGAGTCGCGTCGGTTTCAGTCGTTGCGAGGGGCGGGAGTCGGGTCCGCGCGCTCGTCCTCGACGTAGTCGAGGTCGTCGGTGTAGTAGTCTATCAGCAGGACCGCCGCTCCGCCGGCGAGTGCCGCGAGCGCGACCGCGGCCACGCGTGCGACCGGCCACGCCCCGTCCGCGGTGACGACCTCGGCGGCCGGAAGTCGAAGCGCACCGACCATCAGCGCGACCAAGAACGTCAAGGTCACTTCCCGGTAGTTCGACAGCGCCCACTCGACCACGCGGGCGAAGGTGAGGACGCCGACCGCCGCACCCGCGCAGAACGACGCGACCGCCACGGCGGGACCGACCAGCGAGTCGAGCGACCCGCCCCGCACGACCGCGATAGCCTCGTCGATGAACTCGTGGAGCGCGTTCGACATGAAGTCGTACTGGCCGAACAGCAGGAGCAGGAACGCCCCCGAAACGCCCGGAAGCACCATGGCGGTGACCGCGAACCCGCCCGCGAGGAACAGCACTACCGGCGAGTGGGGGACCGACGCGCCGGTCGAGACGCCGGCGAGCAGGAACGCGGCGACGAATCCCACCACGGCGGCGGCGCGTTCCGCGTTCGTGTCGAGTCGGACCTCGGTCCAGAGCGCGACCGCGGAGGCGGCGATAAGACCGAAGAAGAACCCGTACAGCACGGCCGGGTTCGACTCCTTGACCGAGAGGATAGCGCCAGTAACCGCGACGATGGCGCTCAACATTCCCGCTAGCAACACCGCGAGGAACACCACGTCCATCTCTCGGAGCATCGCGGCGATTCGACCTCGCGCTTCGGAGTCGTACGCCCGGGGCAGGTCGGCCACGACGCGCGGGTCGAAGGCCGCGATGGCTCCCACGAGTCGCTCGTAGATGCCGGTTATCAGCGCGATGGTGCCGCCAGAGACGCCCGGCACGCCTTCCGCGATGCCCATGAACACACCCTTCAGGTAGATGGAGAGCAACTCTCGCATTGGCGATTTCGTACGACGACCGACCGGAAAACGGTTTGCTTTCGCGGCGGTCGACCGTGGGATAGCCGGGACTGGAAGCGTCGAGAGACGCGTATAAAATCAGACGTCGAGAGTCTGTCCGCCGAGACGACTCGTCTCAGTCCCGCAGACCGACGACGAGTGCACCGGCGTACGCACCGACGAGACCGGCCCGCATCGGGGTCGTGTCCTCGCGGTCCGGCAGGGCGCTCTCGGGCGTCGAACGCGACTCGGCATCAGCGTCCGACTGTGCGCTCGGGGTCGCGAGCGCCGAAGTGTTACCGCTCGACTCGTTGCCCGACGCCGTCTCGTTCGTCTGGTCGCCCGAAGCGGTCTCGTTACCGGACGCCGTCTGGTTGCCCGACTGGTTCTGCTGGAGCGAGACCGACTCCTTCGTCAGTTCGACCGTCACGTTCTCGTCACTCTCGCCGATGACCTGCGCCTCGGTCACCTCTGCGGAGGCGTTGGAGAACGTCAGGTTGCCGTCCTCGATGCTCCGCGACGTGTAGAACTGGTACGGACCGGTCGCCCGCACGCTGACGTTGGTGTAGCCGTTCTCCGGCCCCCAGTTGTCGTACCCCGTCGAGGAGTACGGCAGCGTCATCGTGAACTGACCGTCAGGCCCGGTCCGGGCCTGCTGACTGTAGACGAACGAACCGGACTGGCCGACCGGCGACAGTTGGACCTGCGCCGTGACCGTGGTGTTGGCCGGGCCGGTGCCCGTCACCGTCGCGCCGGGGACTCGCTCGAACGTCTTGACCCACGACGGAGAGGTCTGGAGCAGCTGGCGCGGGTTCATCCCGGCCTGCTGGAGCAGTCGCATCTCGCTCCGGAGCGTCCGGGCGTACTGCGAGGAGTTCGCGCCGGAGGACTGACTCTGCTTGACCACGCGGTAGTGTTCGAGCGCCGGAACCGATTCGCTCGGGAACGGCCCGATGCCGCCTATCTGGGACGTGCTGTCGTTGGCGACGAACTGCCGGGCCTGTTGCATCGTCTGGAACTTCCGGACGAGCGTCGCGTTCGGTCCCTGTTCGCCTATCTTGTACGAGACGGTCTCTCCTTCAGGCGTCCGGTAGGTCTGGGCGCGCCAGTCCACGACGACGGGTGCGGGTTCCATCCGACTGCCGTGGTAGAGGTAGAGCCGCGCCACCTGACTCTGGTAGTAGCGTTGGCTCTTCATCCGGAAGGCTAACTGCGGACCGTTCTGGCCCTGCTGGTAGACCGGACTGTAGAAGTCACCGGCCGAGACGTTCGGGTGGAACACCGTCGGCGCGGAGAACTTGGAACTCGGTTCGGCCATCTTCCAGTCCACCATCACGTACCGAGTCTCCTCGCTGTCGTTACCGAGGGTTTGGAGGATGTTGTTCGCGCGCTGCTCGCTCGGTGCGAGCAGGTACTTCGCGGCGGTGTCGGCACCCTCTTGGAACGGGTTGGCGTTCGGGATGCGCTCGCCGCGGGTCGTAATCCAGTGTCCGTAGTCCCACCACGACATGACGCCGTAGGAGCCTTCGGGATACTGGAAGTCGTTGTTGCTCTGCTGGTAGGTGCCGTAGTAGTCGAGTTCACCCTCGTTATTGGCGTTGGCGTAGTCGCCCTCCGCGGGCGTGTTGTTCGCCAACCAGTCGAGCGACCCGGCCCAGTTGACCGTGCCGGGTTTGGGACCGGACTGTCCCGTCTGCATCGCAGTGTTCGTGTTATCGACCGCGGGATACCCGGACGACCCGATGCTGGCGGGGGTGACCAGCACGGGAACGATGAGCAGGACCACGAACACGACCGCGAGTACCTGATACCCCTCGACGTCGGTCAGCGACTCGCGGTTCGTCAGGTTCGCCACCGAGAGAATCTGCTTGAGGAGGTAGGCGTTCAGCACCGCGACCGGCACCGCGAGGTAGTAGTTGAACCGTAACTGCGTGAACGCCGCCGCGGTGATGAAAGCGGCCCACACGAGGACGAGCAGTTGTTCGGCACGGTGGTCGTCGGTTCGGTAGGTCCGCCAGACCATCCAGACCGCGGCGACGACCGCCGTGAACAGCATCAGGCCGTACTCGCGCATGATGACGTCGTACCACTCGATACCGAATCGCGGTTGGACGTTCGAGAGGAACGGCTTGGCCTCGCCGATGGTCCGCGTCTGCGCGCCGGCGCTGAAGCCGATGAACCGGACGAGATTCCGGCGAATGAGGTTGAACAGCGACGGGACCGCGAGGTAGACGACGCCGGTGACGGCGAGGATGATACCGCCGATAGTCGCGGGATAGAGAGCGGTCGCGAGGTCGCGGGCGTCCCACTCGCGGGCGAGCCACGCCATGAAGACACAGCCACCGGCCACCGCGAACGCGAGCAGCGGTTGCAGCGGCGAAAACCGGGTCGGACTCATGTCGAGCGTGCCGAGCGGGACCAACAGGAGCAGGCCCGTCACGGTCATGCTGACAGCGCCGACGAACGCGAGGTGGTCGGGACTGACCCCGCGGACGTAGTCCGCGGTGAGTTTGATGCCGAAGAAGACGCCGAAGATACCGACGAGCAGCACGCCGGGTGGCCACGTCCAGAGGTACAGGGCGGTGGCGACCCCGGCGAGCGCACTGAAGCCGAGCGGCGCGCGGAGCGCCTCGAAGTCACCGTCGGCGAGCAGTTCGTAGACGGGACGTTCGCGCTCGGCGACGGTCAGCGCGACCATCATCGCCAGCACCGCGAACGTCTGGAACAGCGGTTCCGCGATGTTGTGGTCGGCGAATCCGACCAGTCCGCGTCGCAGGAACGTGCCGGGGAACAGTGCCAGAACGACGACCCCGAACAGGCCGCCGGGACGGCCGCCGAGGCGCTTGCCGACGAGATACGTCGGGATTGCGACCAGCGCACCGAAGACAGCGGGTGCGACCAACAGTGTCTTCGCGACGAGCGTGCTGGAGGGGTCGCCGAGTCCGACTACGAGGGCGGCAGTGGCGACCAGTTGGTCGTAGAGGGTGCCGAACTGACCGACGCTGGTCCCGAACGGGAAGTAGGTCCACGGGTCGAAGGGCATCGTCGCGGGCCAGTTCTGGACCGTGTACTGTACCTGTCTGAGGTGGTACCACGCGTCGTTTCCTTTGAAGATGACCTCACCGTTTCTGATGAACTTTCCGTAGGACTGGAGTCGTACCCAGAGCATAAACGCGATAGCCGCGGCGAGTACGGGGACGTGATACCAGTCCTCGAACGAGTCGAGGACCGAATCGGCCGACTCGGTCGAGTCCTCGACCTGCTCAGTTTGCTGGCTCATTGAGTTGATGGAGTGCCAAAACGCGCATAAGCCTTGTGACTTTGAGTTTCGACACTTCGAGGCGGACCGTTCGGTCGGGGTTCAGCCCTCGGAACGGCCGCGGCGTGCGAGTACCTGCTCGTAGACCGGCCCCAACACGTTCGCCAGCGTGAGTCGGAAGTGCGAACTCGCGACGGCGAGGACCGCGAAGTAGACCACCGCACCGAGTCCGACGAGTGCGATGACCGGGAGCCAGTAGTCGAGCGCAACGACCGCTCTGACTTCGCTGATGACGGCGAACATCGCCAGTCCGCTTACCGTCTGTGCCGCGATGGGGGTCGGGAAAATCGTGCCCCCGAACAGTTCGCGACAGAGGTACTGGAACGCGAAGAACATGAGCACTTCGGCGACGAGCGTCGCACCGATGACGCCGAGCAGGCCGTACCGCTGTGCGAGAACGACCGCGAGCGGGACGTGAACGAGGAGGCCGGCGAAGTTCACGCGAAACGTGAGTTCGGGTCTGTCGGTCCCGTTGATTGCGGATTCGAGCGGAAGCTGGTAGATGTAGAAGACGTAGAACAGCGCGACGCCGACGAGCGCCTCGCCGCCCTCCCCGAACCCGGAACCGAAGAACGTCCGCATCAGCACGTCCGGCAGCGCCAGCGCGCCGAAGAACATGGGGATGCCGAGCAGTCCGGCGTAGGTCATCGCGTTGGCCACGTCCTCGCGCACGCCCTTCCCGAGCGACGACCGACCGCTGACTTTCACTTCTAGCGGGTTGCTGATACTGGCGGTCAACTGCGAGGCCGGAAGCACCAGTCGGAGCGCCGTCTCGTAGAAACCGACCGCACCGGTGCCGACGAACCACCAGATGAGGAGCGGGTCGGCGCGTTTGTACACGTCGTTGACGACCGAGGTCGGGATGCTCCACCGGGCGAACTCGCCGGTGTACGCGAACGTCTCGCGGGAGGGGAGCGCGGGCCGGACGCCGCTGACGACCGCGACGACCACCGCCGTGATGGCGCTCGCTATCGCCAACCCGAGCAGGATGCCGAACGCCTCCATCCCGAGGAGCAAGAGTACGAGCTGAAACGCGAGGGTCACGACGCTCCGCACCGTGTCTATCCAGAACGACCGTCCCGGGAACCCGATTCCGGCATAGAACCGATTCAGAATCTGGAAGGAGCCGACGGTGCTGAACACGAGGACGATGCCGAGAACGTCGTCGGCCGTGATGCCCTGAACCGGCAGGGCCGGTAACAGCGCGACGAAGGCGGCAGTCACGCCGCCGACGTAGAGGGCGTGGAAGGCCAGTCCGAGACCGAGGTACTCCGAGGACCCGGTCTCGACCTCGCTGACTCGTTTCTTGATAGCGTTGCCGAGACCGGCCGAAACCCGCACGAGCATCAGCGCGATGGAGAGCGCGACGTAGTACCGGCCGACACCGGCGTTCCCCAGCACTCGCGCGAATATCATCACGCCGACGAACCCGAACGCCGACATCGTGAACTTCGCGCCGATGGAGACGAGCGCTTCCTTGCCGATGTCGAGGTCAGCGGTACTCATCGCTCAGAGGTAGCCCAGTGCTTCGAGGTCGTCGTGGGGGAGTTCGTCCTTCCGCACCGGTCTGGACGCTCTGTTCTCGAACTCCTCCTTCGCGGCGAGCAGGTCGTCGTCCTCGGCGGGGTCGCCGTCGAGGGTCACCACGCCGTCGTCGGTCGCCACGTGGTCGCGGTTCATCGCGGCGTGGTTCCCGTTCGAGGCCGCGAACGCCGTCTCGCGCTCGAACGAACCGTGGTTGTACTCCTCGCCGAGCAGGAGGGTCGGCACGTCCACGAGGCTGAGAACGTCGCTCTCGATGGGGATGTTTCTGGTCGCGAGCGGCAGACGAAGGAGTTCGGGGCACATGGTCGCGTGGTGACCCCACTCGCCGTACTCGCCGAGCAGTTCGCCGTGGTCCGCGACGAACAGCACCCGCGTGTCGTCCGGAATCGCGTCCCAGAGTCGCGCGAGTCGGTCGTCGAGTTCCTCGACCTCGCCGCGGTAGAGTTCGCGAGCGAGTTCCTCGTCGCGGTCGCTCGCGCGTCCGTTGAGGACGCGACGCGTTATCTGCTGGGCCTCGCCGCGCGAGACGGGACCGTCGTCGGGGTTGTATGGGTGGTGGGGTTCCATGAAGTGGAGCCATCCGAACCACTCGTCGCGGCCCTCCGTCGCGTCGAGGAATTCGGCGACGACGTCGGCGGCGGGGCGGTAGTCGCGGTCCACCGAGGAGAAGCGCTGTTGGACCTCCTGAACGACGTTCCAGACGCGCGAGGCGATGCCGAACAGCGTGCTCTGGGGCGTCATGTGCTCGGCGACCCGGTCTTTGAGTCCCTTGCTCTCTCGCCCCGGTGCCGTGAACTCGTCGAATCCGAGGTCGTAGCCGTATCGATTCGAGAGGAAGCGATTCGTCGAGACCCCGTACTTGTACGGTGAATCGAGCGCGACGCCGACGTTCGAGTCCGCATCGACGCCGACCTCGCCGGGGTAGATACCGCCGATAATCGACTGGAAGCAGGAGGGTGTGGCGGTGTTCGTCGCGAACGTCGCGGGGTGAGATTCGCCGAGGAACTCCCTCGTCGCGGTCATGTACTGGTAGTGGTCGTAGCGGAGCGAATCGACCGTGACCAGAAGTGTCGTATCAGTCATCGAAATCACTTGTACCCAAGCGCGCTTAAACGCTGTTCAACGTCGTCTCCTTGTTCGTCTTCGGCGTCGTCCTCTCTCTCCAGTTCGGGTTCGTACGCTCCGGTGTCGGTCGCGCTGGTTTCTATCCACGGGACGCGTTTCAACGCCGGAATCGGGACGTAGTCGGGGTGAGCGTAACACCACCACTCGCCCATCGCGTTCGCGTGGTCGCTGGAGATGACCACGGTGTCGGCGTCGGCGTTGTCGAGGAAGAGCGCGACGTCTTCGAGGACCCATTCGAGGTTGTCCCGGTAGCCCTGCCACAGTTCGTCCCGAGAGAGGTCGCCGTCGAGGAGTCGGTGCCACGGGCCGCGCTCCTCGCCGGTTCCGCCGTCCTTGACCCCGAAGTTCTCCTCGGGGTCGCCCCACCGGAATCCGGCGTCGGGCATCGAGCGAAACGGGACGTGGGGTTGCAGATAGTGGACGATGAGCCGGTCCGGGTCGCGGTTTCGCTCGACTTCTATCGCTCGGTCGGTTAGCGGCCGCGGCGGCATCAGGTCGCGCTCGTCGTCCCACGCGTAGCGCCACACCTCGTCCAACAGGCCGAACTCGTCGGGGTCGAGGTCGCGGGTGAACGGGTTGCCCGAGACGTACGCCGTGTTCGCCTTCTCGTCGGCGTACTCGTCGCCGAAGTTCTTCTCCATCCACTCCTTGGACATCGACGCGGCCGAGTCGAACGTCTCGAAGTCCGGGTCGAGGAACGGGAAGCGGTCACCCTCTTCGGCGGCGACCTCCCGCATCAGGTCCACTCGGCACGCGTCGAGGACGAGCAGGACGTCCCAGTCTCGCTCGTAGATGGGTTCTCCGTAGTTCCAGACGTCGCGGCCGAACCGCCGGAGCATCCCGACCCAGAACTCGTTCGCCGAGGCGACGGCCCCTCGCTTCGCGCCCATCGTCCGGAACCGCGTCCGGGTCTCCGCTACCCAGTCGGCGAACGTCATAGGTATCCGAGATTCTTGAGTCGGTCCTCGTACTCCGCCTCGCTCACCTCGACGTCTTCGGCCTCCAGTTCGGGTTCGTACTCCCCGGTGTCGGTCGCGGAGAACGTGACCCACGGGACGCGTTTGAGTGCGGGTATCGGAATCGGACTCTGGTGGCCGTACACCCACCACTCGCCCATCGCGTTCCCGTGGTCGCTGGAGATGGCCACGGTGTCGGCGTCGAGGTTCTCCGACAGCAATGCCATATCGTCGAGAACCCATTCGAGGTTGTCGCAGTAGGCCTCCCACACGAGGTCGTGGGGCACCTCGCGGTCGCGGAGTCGCCGCCAGAGCGTCTTGTGCTGACTGGGTGCGGGGTTGTCGAGTCCGACCTCGAACCGGAACCACTCGGGGTACTCGTCCACCAGCGAGCGGAACGGTAGATGCGGTTGCATGTAGTGGACTATCATCTGGTCCGGGTCGTGCTCGCGCCACACGTCGATAGCCCGGTCGGTCATGGCTCGCGGCGGGACGACCCCGTAGTCGGTGTCCCATCCGTACTTCCACACTTCGTCGAAGAGATACAGCGAGTCGGGGTCGGGGACGTCTCGCGAGTGCGGGTTCGCCGTGACGTACGCCGTCCCCGAAAGCTCGTCGGCGTACGTTTCGGGGTCGAACGTCTTCGCTATCCACTCGGGCGACCGCGACGCGACCGAGTTGGTCGCGTCGCGGTCCGGGTCGAAGCCGTCGAGGACGTCGTACGACGTCTCGTCGGCCACGTCGGCCAGCAGGTCGATTCTACAGGCGTCGAGGACGAGCAGCACGTCCCAGTCTTTGTCGTGAACCGACTCGCCGTAGTTCCAGACGTGACGGCCGAAGTGACCGAGCGCACCGGCCCAGAACTCCTGCGCAGACGCGTACGCGCCCTTCTTGACACCGTCGTGTCTGATTCTGTCTCGACTCTCCTCAATCCAGTCACCGAATGTCATAGTTGTTCAATCGTCGTTTGCTTCGCGTGCGGTTCGATGGCGGCCGCCTCGACGGCGTCCGCGACGACTTCGCGCATCTGTTCTCTGAAGCGGTCGGCCCCGAAGCGCTCGGCGAACGCCGCTATCTCGTCGGCGTTCCACTCGACGCCGTCTCGCTCGAACGCCTCGACGGAGTCGCGGATGCTCGCGGGGTCCGGGTCGTGGAGGCGACCGTTCTCGCCGTCGAGAATCTGGTACTTGGTGTACCCCTCGTTCACGCCGAGCACGGGCGTCCCGCTGGCGAACGCTTCGACCGGGATGATGCCGAAGTCCTCGTTCATCGCGTTGAACAGGACGGCCTTCGCCTCGCCGAGCCGCCGGACCTTCTCCTCTTCGGACATGTAGCCGACGAACTCGACGTTGTCGGGGGCGAGTCGTTCGAGTTCCTCGCGCTCGTCGCCCGCCCCGCCGACGACCAGTTTGGCGTCGAGCGCCTCGAAGGCACGAACGATGTCGTCGATGCGCTTCTCGGGAATCAGTCGGGAGTAGGTTAGGTAGTACTCTTCGGTCTCGCGATTTTCGTACTGGTCCACGTTCACGGGCGGATAGACGACCTCGACCTTCTCGTCGGGGACGCCCCAGTAGCGACGGAGGCGTCGGGCGACGAGTTCGCTGTTCGCCACGAACTTGTCTGGGAACTTCGTGTTCGGGAGGAACATCGTCCGGGCGACGAACGCGTAGAGCCGCGAGAAGAGCGAGTCCGCGCGCTGTTGGAACAGGTCGTAGGGAACCCGCGGCGTGCTGTGCGTGTAGTGAACCACGACCTGTTCGTCCTCGGGGACGTACCAGCTGAGTTCGTTCTTCGAGAGGACGACCACGTCGTAGTCGGTGAGTTCGGGGATGCGCTGGGCGTTCCACGCGTAGTAGAGGTCCCGGAGGAACACCGACTTCTTCACCGCCGAAAGCGGGGAGTCTTCGTAGAGGCTCCGTGCGTCCACGTCCTCGGAGACGTGTTCGTCGCTTCCGAATCCGTAGTACAGCGGTGCGTCGAACGTGCGAGCGAGTTCGTCCGACAACGCTTCGGCACCGCCCCGTTCGAGGTAGTTCCCGTGGGCGATGGCGATGGACTGGTCGTTCATGCTGTTCTGTCGATTTTGGTTTTTGCTGACGCGGTTTTAACTGTACTCATTCCCGGCGACTGCGGAACCGCCCTCATTCGAAGGCCTCCCGCAGTTCCTCGTCCACTTCCCACGTCCCGTCGCCCTTCCCGCGGAGGAGTTCGACGGCGGCGTGGAGCAGCGACACCTGCGAGTCGAAGACGGCGTAGAGTGCCTGAAGCGGGCCGAGAAGGTCCTTCTGTCCGAGCCAGACGAATCCGGCGAGCGCGGCCGGGACGGCGAGTCCGGCGACGCCCGCCACCGCGATTCCGGCGGCCGTGACCGCCAGTACGTCCAGCGCGACGAGCCACGGCGAGACGACCATGAACCACCAGTTGAACGGGAGGACGACTCGGCCGTAGTTACCGTACTTGCCGAGGGCGTCGCGGTGCTGGGCGAGCAGGCGAATCAGCCCCATGCCGCGGCGGTCCTTCTGAAGCCTCCGTTTGCTGAAGTCTGAGTGGGAAGCCTCCTTGTACCGGACCGCGGGGTCGAACAGGACTCGGTCGCCGCCCCGCCGAATCTTCAGTGCGAGTTCGGTGTCGTCGGCCAGCGAGTTGGGGTCGATGGGGACGATGGCGTCGTTCTCGAACGCCGAGAACGGCCCGTGGAAGATGAGCGTCGAGTCGAGGTGTGATTCGAGCGTCTGGATGTGGGCCTGCACGCCGCGGTAGCCCGCTTCGACTTCACTCCCGCCGAGGACCTCCGCGTTCTGACCCGTGACGGCCGCCACGTCGGGGTCGGCGAGGTTCGCGGCGGCTCTCGGAGGGCGTCGTCGGCGACGTAGGAGTCGCAGTCGGTCTTGACCACCATCTCGTTGTCCGCGGCGGCGTACGCGTCGTTGAGTGCGGGCGCGAGACCCCGGCGCTCCTGCTCGCGGATGAGATTCAGGTCTGGATGCTCGCGGTCGGCGAAGTACTCTTCGATGCGGTCGGGCGTCTCGTCGTCGCTGGAGTCCACGACGACCAGTTCTACCTTCTCCATCGGGTAGTCCAGCGACACGATATCGTCCAACTTCTGTTCGATGATGCCCGACTCGTTGTACGTCGGGAGAACGATGCTGACGGTCGGTTCCGCCTCGCGCTTGTCCGCGGGCGAACCGCTCGGACGGACCAGCGCGTAGAGGGCGAGATACGCGAGGTACGGGAGCGCCGTGGCGGCGACGAGTGCGCCGGTAACGGCGACGAGAGGGTTCATAAGACCGCGTATGGAATCGGGCTATAACATACTGTTGGTCGCTCGTCGCGGTGAAACGGCAAAAGTAAAACGCGGACAGGATGTGAGAGGAAGGTCTGCCGCGTTAGACCGTGACTGCGCTCTCTTGGGAGAGCGACTGCGGGACGTTGGCGCGGTAGAGCGTCACTGCCCCGTACTGCGTGGTGAGCTTCAGTTTGACTTCCTCACCTTCACCGAGACCCTGAGAGCTGATACTCGAAGCACTCATGTTGACTTCGAGGCGGTCGTCCTGCGTGTTGAGGACGGGAGAGGACTTGTCTGGGTCTTTGATGGTCTTGACGGTGAACTGTGTCGCGTTAGCCTTGTCACCGTACACGAGAGTCTTGGCTTTCTCCGGACCAATCCACTCTATCGTGGCGGCCGAGAGATTGATGTCGTCGGCCCCGGACCCGCGCATGACCGTCAGACTGATGTCTTTCACTCGCTCGTTGCCGACGTTACCGAACGCACTCACGACCTGCACGCGGTTCGAGACCTGCGCGCTGGACTCCTGACCGGTCTGCTCGGACTTCGTCTGGAGGAACCCTGCCGTGTTGATGAGAACGCCCGCCGCGATTGCGGCGACCAGCACCATCGCGATGAACACGATGAGTGTACCGATACCCACCTGGCCGCGGTCGTTGACCGCGCCCTCGATTCTATCTTTGACTGCTGAGAGATGGTTTCGTGTCATTCTTCAGATTCTATGGTATTCGGGAACTTTCCCAACGAGCAAGTACCACCACCGATATATATAACATTCGTCCGTTTTCACGGCTGATAATCGCGGGACGTGCCCGGGGCGGTTCCCGTTTCACGCCTGTCACCTTCGGCCGAACCAAATGGTCGCCTGGCAATAGGTTGGAAAGCCTTTTGCGCTCGTGGTGACCACTCACTCCCAATGGCCGAAAGCGAGGACGTGTGCGTACTCGTTCCGACGTTGAACGAGAGTGAGACCATCGGCGAGGTCATCGACGGATTTACCAGTCGCGGATACGAGAACGTCCTCGTCATCGACGGCAACTCCACCGACGGGACGTCCGACGTCGCTCGCGAACACGGGGCGCGGGTGTTGCAACAGTCAGGAAGCGGCAAGGGACAGGCAATTCGAGAAGCGATTCGACACATCGAGGCCGAGTACGTCCTGATGCTCGACGGAGACGGGACCTACCGCCCCGAGGACGCGGATGCGATGCTCGACCCCCTCGTGAACGGCGAGTACGAACACGTCATCGGCGACCGGTTCGCCGACATGGAGGACGGTGCGATGAGCCGCCTCAACCAGTTCGGCAACGGACTGTTCAACTGGGTGTTCCGGCACATCCACGGCAAGAACTTCGAGGACATCCTGAGCGGGTATCGGGCGTTCACCCGCGAGTCCGTGGAGAACTTCTACCTCGACGCCGACGGGTTCGGCGTCGAGACCGAGATGGCCGTCGAATGCGTCAAGCACGGCGTGCCGACGACGGTCGTCCCCATCCGGTACGAGGCGCGCCCGGATGGGTCGGACACCAACCTCCACCCGATTCGGGACGGCGGGGTCATCCTCGTCACGCTCTACCAGTTGGCGAAGACGAGCAACCCCCTGTTCTACTTCGGGAGCATGGGCGTCCTCAGCGGACTGTTCGGTACCGGCGTCGCCGTGTACGTGGGATACGAGTGGTTCGTCCCGCCTCGAACCTCCCACGAAGTACTGGCAGTCGTCGCGGCGTTCGGCATCCTGTTCGGCGTGCAACTGCTGATGTTCGGCGTCCTCTCTGACCTCATCGTGACGCTGCACCGTGAGCAGATGCGACGGTTGGAGTGACCGGACTTCGTTCCGGCGACATTCTTCTCTGAAAACTGTCGGTACTGTTATTTTTGTTACCTGAGTACGGACGTTCGTATGGTGGACGGTCACAACCTACACGACTACGACGAGGTGCGCGAATCGTTCTCTTGGGACGACATCTACGCGGAGGCCGACTGGGACGCGCCCGGAGAACTCAACGTGGGCCACGAGGTCTGCGACCGCCACGCCCGAAACAGGGAGAAAGTCGCGCTGTATCAGGTGAGCGAGGACGGCGACCTCACGAAGACGACGTTCTGGGAGTTGGCCGACCGCTCCAGTCAGTTCGCCAACGTCCTCGAAGACCTCGGCGTCGAGCGGGGCGACCGGGTGTTCTCGTACATGCCCCGGATTCCCGAGCACTACGTCGCGCTGGTCGGGACGCTCAAGCGCGGCGCGGTGTTCGGCGGCGTCAACGAGCGGTTCGGCCCGGACGGTATCTCGTACCGACTCGACGACTGCGACGCCTCGGTCGTGGTGACCACGAGCGACAACCGCGAGACGGTCGGGGAGGCGCTCGAAGACGCACCCTCGGTCGAACACGTCATCACGGTGGACCGGAGCGACGGGTCGGACGAGGGAGTGACCTCGGACGACGTGGCGTTCGGCGAAGCGCTCGACGCCGCGAGCAAAGAGTACGAACCGGCCAGAACGAGCGGCGAGGACGACGCGCTGCTCTACTACACCAGCGGGACGACCGGCCCAGCGAAGGGCGTCCGCCACAAGCAGCGGTGGGTCGCGGGCGTCGCGGCGACCCAGAAGTACGCGGTGGACCTCCGACCCGGCGACCTCTACTGGTCCACCGCCGACCTCGGGTGGCTCACGGGTCCCATCAACACCCTCGGCGCGTGGTTCTGGGGCGCGTCGCTGTTCACCTACGAGGGCGAGTTCGACCCCGAGACGTGGGCCGACCTGCTCGACGAGTACCCGATTTCGGTCCTGTTCAGCGTGCCCACGGCCTACCGGATGCTCCGCGAGAAGGACCACGTTCTGGAGGACGTGAATCTGGACCTCCGCCACGCCCTCTCCATCGGCGAACCGCTCTCGGCGGGGGTCGTGGACTGGGGCGAGGAGACGCTGGGGGTCACCATCCACGACACCTACGGCCAGACCGAGACGGGCAACATGATAATCAACAACTACCCGACGATGGAACTCAAGCCGGGGAGCATGGGCAAGCCCCTGCCCGGCATCGAGGCCGACGTGGTGGACCCCGAGACGGGCGAACCGATGGACCCGGGCGAGACCGGCGAAATCGCCCAGCGCGGCGACTACCCCTGCTTCTTCGCGGAGTACTGGCAGAAGCCCGAGAAGACCGCCGACTGCTTCGTGGACGGACCCGACGGAGAGTGGTACCTCTCGGGGGACCTCGCCAGAAAGGACGAGGACGGCTACTTCTGGTTCGAGGGCCGCGCGGACGACGTGATAATCTCGTCGGGCTACCGTATCGGCCCGTTCGAGGTCGAGAGTTCGCTCGGCGAACACCCCGCGGTCGCGGAGGCCGCGGTCGTTCCCAAACCCGACCGCGAGCGCGGTAACATCGTGAAGGCCTACGTCGTCACGAGCGACGATGCCGAGGCCGGGGATGGTCTCGCAGAGGACATCCGGACCCACGTCCGCGACGAACTCTCGGCCCACGAGTACCCCCGAGAAATCGAGTTCGTCGACGAACTCCCGAAGACGGTGACGGGGAAGATTCGCCGGACGGAACTGCAGGACGACGCTCAACAGGAGGCCGAGGTCGAGGAGGAGTAGCCTCCGGGTAGCATCGATTACTTCCCGTCGGGGTCTCGCTGCTTCCGGTGGTGCTCGGCGTCGTCGCCAACTTCCTACAGGACGTCGGGGTCGCCCTACCCTATCCCAACGTCAAGGAGTGGACGAGACGAATCTGACCGGCTTGCGGGCATTTGCGGTGGAGTCCGAACCACAAGCGCTCGGGGCGCTGTGAAGGTGAGTCCCGTTCCGCCGGAACTGCTACTCGCGACTGGCAGATTTCCGATACCACCAGAATTTTGTGAACTTGCTCCTGCGTTCGGTTGTGGATAGAACACGACGCCAGTCGCTGATAGCGATGGGTTCCCTCTCGCTGCTGGGTCTCCCCGGTTGCTCCAGTAGTGGGCCGACGGACAGCGATGGAGACGGAATGATTGACTCGAAGGACTACGCCCCGCAGGACCCCGACGTCCAAGAGAAGAGCGACATCGACGGTGGAAACGGCGGGCAATCGAGCGAACAATCGAACGACGGCGGTTCTGAGGACCAGTCGACGGCGGCCGACAGTAGTGGAAGCGGCGTGAATCCCCACATCGGTCAGATCGACGTCGACGTCCAGTCGGATATCGGGACGAACAACATCGGCTACGACGTCGAGGCGTACTTCGAGGACACCGCCGTGCTCACCGTCCAGATTTCCGACGGCGAGCGGTCTGACCAGCGCACTTTCGAGGGGACGACGACGAGCGGCACGATGCAGGAGTTCAACGACGACATCAACCCGCCGGAGTCGTTCAAGGACAACGAGCAGTTCGCGATTCGATTCATCCTCACCGTCGACGGCCGGGAAGTGGACCGGAAGACGCTCAACCACACGTACAGCGAGTAATCCGTTCTCCAGTTCGACGGAATCGTCCCAACCGTCGCCGTTGTTTCGACTGAAGACGTCAGACGACACCCCGGACCAGCGACCCGAGCGCCGACAGGCCCACCGGAATCCCGACGCTCAGATAGAGGAGTCGGCCCATCCCGGCGTACTTCAGCAAGTTCCCGTTCGCAGCTACGAGTCCCGCGAAAACGGCCCACGCCAGCACGCCGAAGCCGATTCCGGCCAGCAGGCCGCGCTTGGCGTCCGTCGAGACGAGACCCACGAGCGCGCCCCCGAGGACGAACCCGTACCAGTGGACCTGTGCCGCGGCGAGTCCGACCGCGACCCCCGCCGCCAGCGCGAACCAGCGCTCGCGGCGGTTCGTCCGAACTTCGGTCAACCACGCCCGAGCGACGCTCATCGCTCGCCCTCCCCTGCGTCCGTGAAACGGATGGCGCTCTCGCCCGCGAGGTCCCGACTCATCGACTTGTACTTCCCGTCGGCCCAGAGTCGGAGCTGGTCGTCGTAGTGGCCCGAGAAGTACTCGCCGGAGTTGCCGCCCGGCAGGACGCAGACCGACCGTTCGCGGTCGGCCATCGGGCAGACCATCCGCCAACTGCTCCCGACCGCCGACTCCTTCCGGTAGTTGTTCAGCGTGTAGGGCGACCCGTCGGTCGGGTACGCCGGGTAGTTCAGGAACGACTGGTCGAACGGGTGGGTGACGGTCTCGGTGGTGTTGTAGTCGCCGTAGGTCGCGCCGGCTTCGATTCCGTCGAGGGCCGCCCGGAGCGCCCGGACCATCACGGTCTCGCGGCCCTCGTCGCCGAACCACCGACTGTCGGCGGGCAAATTCGCCAACACCCAGTCGTTCGGGTAGTACGACTCGTCGAGACCCGCCGCGTCGAACTCGTCGGCGAACGTCTCGCTCCGGAACTGCTCGGCCCACTTCGCGAAGACGAGCGCGGCCCGCGAGTCGCGGGTCATCCGGGCGTCCCACTCGCGGAGGGTCGCCACCGCGTCTCCGAGACCGTCGCGCCCCTCCGCGGCCGAGACCAGTTCGTCGCGCAACTGCTCGGCGCGGGCCGACTTGGCGTCGCGCTGGACGCGTCGCATGAACTGGGGGTGCATGCGTTTTTCGGAGGCGGCCCGCCGGTCGAGCAGTTCGTAGAGGCGCTGACCGCGGTACGGCGTGCTGTACTGCTCGCCGATGTAGTGGTCGGGGTCGTCCTCGATGCGCTGGTTCGCGGTGCCGACGTAGTCGGGATTGACGGCGTGCGGTTTCTCCTCGAAGGGGACGAACCCCTCCCACGAGGAGACGCCGAAGGGTTCGAAGCCCTCCCATTCGGCCTCGCCCGCGGACCCGTCGAAGACCCGCGTTCCCCACACTTCTTCGCCATCTATCCGCCGAATCGGAATCTTCCCCGTCACGTAGAACAGGGTGTTACCCTCTCTGTCGGCGTAGACGACGTTCTGTGTCGGCAGGTCCATCTTCCGGGTCGCCGCGAGGAAGTCGTCCATCCCCTCGGTCTTGCTGTAGCGGTGAATCGCCCGCGAGGTCCGGGTCGCGGTATGACCGGTCCACGAGACGCCCACCTGCTGGCCCTCGCGTTCGATTACCGGCCCGTGGACAGTCTTCCGGACCGAGACGGTCCGGTCCTCGCCGCCGGCGACCCCGATAGTCCGCTCCTCGGTGTCGAACTCGCGCCACTCACCCCGGTAGCGGTAGCGGTCGCCCGCGTCGTCTGTCTCGTACCTGTAGAAGTCGATGACGTCGGCCCCGGAGTTGGTGAACCCCCACGCTCCGGCGGTGTTCTCGCCGATGACCACGAACGGGACGCCCGGGAAGGTGACCCCGCGGACGCTCACGCTGTCGGTCCGGAGGTTCATCTCGTACCAGACCGGCGGAGCCATCAGCGAGAGGTGCGGGTCGTTGGCCACGATGGGTTCTCCGCTCGCGGTCTGCTCGCCGGAGACGACCCAACTGTTCGACCCGACGCCCGGCGGGGACTCGAACTCGCCGAGCCAATCGAGCAGGTCCGCGTCGGCGAACGCCCCCGAAGGAGTGACGGTCCGCCCTGCCTGCTGGTCGCCCGTGTCGCCCGTGCCACCGTTCTCCCGGAGAATCGGCGCGTCGTGGTCCATCCGGAAGGGGTACAACTGTTCAGCGGCGTCCGCGCCGAACGTCCGGGCGAGCAGTTCGCGCCGGAGCGTCCAGAAACTCCCGGTCAGCCCCCACGATATCTGTTGCTCCATCAGCATCGTGTCGGCGGGAGTCCACGGGTCGGGTTCGTAGTCGAGCAGACCAAATTCGATGGGCAGCGACTCCCGCTCCCGACAGGCGTTCACGCCCTCGGCGAACGCTTCGACCGCGTCGCCGGTCGGAGTGTCCGAGAGGAGTTCCAGATTCGCCGCCGCGCCGCCCGCGAAGTCCATCTGCACGTGGAACTCGTCGGAGTCCAGCGCTCGCTCGCCCACGACTTCCGAGAGTTCGCCGCCCATCACCCGACGCTGGAGGTCCATCTGGAACAGTCGGTCGGCGGCCTGCGCGTACCCGACCGCGAAGTAGAGCGCCAGTTCGCCGTCCGCCTCGACGTGGGCGGTCCCGTAGTCGTCGTAACGCACCTCGGCTGCGCCGTACGGACTCTCGACGCGTCGGTCCGTGCGGTCTGTCGCGTCGCGCCACGCCGACCCGGAGTGCGGGGCGAACCTGTCGAGGTAACCCCGGACCGGCGAGAGCGACCCGCCGACGGTCCCGCCGCCCACGATGGCGGCGACGAGCGCACGTCGCGTGGTATCGATGTCCATACCAGAGGAATGACGTCTCTGGCATAAAACCGCTGTTCCACGAGTCCTGCGTTGTTCGCCGTTGTTTCGGCCGGCGGTCCGTGGGCACACGAGTCGGGCCGCCACAGCGACGAATTCGTCGTGGCGGACCAGACGAGACCGGCGGTGACTCCGAAAGAGCAAAATATCGCGTTTGATTACGATTCCACCGATAATGCCCGCTATGAGTACCATCGACTGGCTCGGTGTAGCCGGACCCTACGTCGTCTTCTTCGTCCTGTTGATAGTGTACTACGTCTGGGAAGGGAAGCGAGAGCGGCGACTCCGGGAACGCTACGAGGAGGGAGAGTATGCAAGGTAGCGGCGGCATCGCGGGCGAGGCGGGTATCTGGGTGTTGGGCGCGTTCTCGCTCTACCTGCTCGTCCTGCTGGGCATCGGTCTCTACTCCTCGCGGTTCATGGACTCGGTGGGCGACTACGTCATCGGCGGCCGCGAAATCGGACCGGTCGTGACCGGGTTCTCCGAGCGCGCCTCCGAGATGAGCGGGTGGCTCACCCTCGGCGTGCCCGCCGACGCCTACGGAACCGGTATCATGGCGTTCCTCAACGGTCTCGGGATGATTCCGGCCGACCTGTTCGCGTGGGCGGCCATCGCCAAGCGCCTCCGGAAGTACACCGAACTCGTCCAGTCGGTGACGCTCCCGACGTTCTTCGCCACCCGACTCGGCGACGACACGGGCGCGGTCAAGGGCATCTCTGCGGTCGTCCTCATGCTGTTCGAGGGCGGCTACGTCGGCGCCCAAATCGTCGCGGCCGGGACCCTGCTCGAAATCCTGACCGGCATCCAGCCGTGGGTCGGTATCGTGGTCGGCGGCGTCATCGTCATCGGCTACACCTTCCTCGGCGGCTACTTCGCCGTGGCGTGGTCGGACTACTTCCAAGGAGCCATCATCCTCGCGGCGTTCATCCTCCTGCCCGTCATCGCGTTCGCCAACATGGGCCTGCCGTTCGAGGAGGTAGCGGCCACGGCGGGGTCGTCGATGACCAGCATCACCGCTGGGGCCGCCGGTTGGGCCGCCGTCTTCGGCGTTATCAGCTACGCCGCTATCGGTCTCGGTGTTCCCGGCAACCCCCACATCATGGTGCGGTTCATGGGCATCGACCGGGTGAAGAACGTCCGACTCGCGGCGCTCGTGGCCCAGTTGTTCATGTTCGTCG
This sequence comes from Halorussus sp. MSC15.2, assembly GCF_010747475.1. NCBI lineage: Archaea > Methanobacteriati > Methanobacteriota > Halobacteria > Halobacteriales > Haladaptataceae > Halorussus > Halorussus sp. MSC15.2. The sequence continues at coordinate 711,037 of NZ_VSLZ01000002.1, forward strand.
CCTACATCGGCGCGGCGCTGGTCGGCCTGTACGCGGTCGCGATGTTCGGCGACGGTGCGCTCGCCAACCCCGACAACGCGATGCCGCGCCTGACGCTCGACCTCCTGCCGGGCGCGGTGGCGGGAATCGTCCTCGCGGCGGCGCTCGCCGCGATGATGTCGAGCGCCGACTCCCAACTGCTCGTGGCGACCAGCGCCGTCGTGGAGGACGTCTACCACGGGTTCGTGGACCCGGACGCCTCCGAAGAGGAACTGGTGAAGTACTCGCGGTACGTGACCTTCGGTCTCGGTGCCGCCAGCGTCGCGTTCGCGTTCCTCGCCAAGGACACGCCCATCTACACGCTCGTCCTCAACTACGCGTGGGGCGGTCTCGGCGCGGCCATCGGTCCGACCGTCATCGCCACCCTCTGGTGGAAGCGCGTGACCGCGAAGGGGTCGGCCGCCAGCATGGTGGTCGGCGCGTCCGCGATGATTCTGTGGACTCAGCTTCAGACCGTCCTCGAAACGGTCGGCCTGATGCCGCCGGAGTCGGCCGCGTTCTGGTACGGTCTCGTCACGGTCTACGGCCTGTTCCCGGCGTTCGTCCTCTCGTCGGTCACGCTCGTGGTCGTCTCGCTGTTCACCGAACCGCCGTCGGACGTGGACGACCACTTCGACGCGTTCGACAAGCCCCTCTCGGCGGTCGTCTCCACGGACGGCGACGGCGCGCCCGACTACGCCACCGACGGCGGTGAGCGGACCGACGGTCCGCGAGCCTCGTCGAACCTCCGGTCCGACGGCGGGACCGGCGGGGACACGTCCCCGAAGGTCGTGACCGAGGGCGACAACATCCGCGGCCACGTCGCCGCGTCGGGGTACTGGAGCGACGATGAGCGCTGAGACCGCGGCGGCAGAGGCTCCGCACGCGCTGGTCGGCGACCGCCACGAGTCGGTCGAACTCGCGGTGTTCCCGCCCGCAATTGCCCGCGAGGAGGTCCAGTCGTCGGGGCGGGTCGGCGCGGTCGCCTACCCCTACCGGGTGTACGAGGCCGAGGTCGAGGTGGACCGACCCCTGCTGTCGCCCCGGCGGGACCGCCGCGTCGTCAGCGTGGACTGCTCGCGCCGCCTCGCGCTCCGGGCCGATACGGTTCCGGAGTTCGAGACCCGGACGGTCGAGGACGCGCTGGTCCTGCCGAGCGAACTCTCGCCCGAGCAGGCCGACGAGAAGGCACGCGACGCCGCCTTCAGGTGGACGCTCCGCACGTCGATACTCGCCGACGTGCCCGACGTGGAGTTCGCTCGCGTCGCCGACGCCTACAAGTTGTTCTGGCTCGCCGAGCGTCCGGACGGCGACGTGATTATCGACAGCCTCGACGGGAGCGAGCGACAACTGAACGAGTAACCCCGGCTTCGGTCCGCGGCTCACGCCTTCTACCGGTCAATCGCCCTCCGACTCACCTTCCTGCGGCTGACCCCCATCCCTCCGAGACTGCCTCCCTCGACCGCCTCGTCGATAGTCTGCTGGTCGGCCGCTTCGCGCGGATGCGGGTGGTACTCCCCCCGGACGAGGTCCGCCCCGGTCGGGTCCAACTGTTCGAACAGCCACGCAAACGCGGGTTCGCCCTCGGGCGGGAGCCAGAGCTTACACCACCGCGCGGTGGATGTGTTCGCCCCCGAAGCGGTCGGCCTTCCGCCCGACGACGTGGCACTTCCCGGCCTCGCCGGGCGCGCCCTCCTCCCAGAACCGACACCGACCGCAGGAGTTGACCCACATGTTCGGCGGGAACGGCGACTGCGGGAGGTAGGCGGCCTCCTCCTTGCCGAACTTGCTTCCCGGTTGGTCGTGAGCGCGCTGGTGTATCTCCTCGGCGAGGTTCGAGAGGCCGTCCTCGCCGTCGCGCAGGTACGCGAGCAGGACTCGACCGGCGTGCGACGGCCACGAGATGTCTCCCTTCCCCATGGACGGGAGTGCGACGCGTTCGGCTAAACCGTTGGTGGCGCTGGCGGACGCAGGTACAGCATTTTGGCGGATTTCACCGCCGTTCGGCCGGGTTCACAGCGGTCGGGTCAGTACCAGTCCGTCCACGCCACGACGTTCGAGCGCCCGCGCGAGCGGCCGCGTCGCCACCGGCCACGCGTGGACTTCCATGCCCGCCTCGTGAGCGCTCTCGACGAGGCCAGTGAAGAAACACAGCGTCCAGTGGGGATTGGCGTACTCGCAGTCGATGGTCTCTGCGGTGAGGAAGTTGGCGTCGGGTCGCACGCCGAAGTTGAACGCCAGCGGTATCGACTCGTCCAGCAACTGCGTCCGCCAGAGCGGGTCGAGGTGGAACGACGAGACGACTGCGTCGTTCTCGACGCTGTACACGATGTCCACCACGTCCGCGGCGATACCTCGCTCCTTAAGGTCGAGGTTGACGCCCACCTCCGACGGAATCGCCGCCAGCACGTCGGTCAACAGCGGGATGCCCCAGTCGGACCCGTCCACGCGCAGCGACGCGAGTTCCGACGCCGAGAGGTCGTCTACGTCGCCGCGGCCGTCCGTGACCAGTTCCACGTTGTCCCAGTGGGAGGCCACGAGTTCGCCCGACCCGCACCGCCGCACGTCGATTTCGATTACGTCGGCCGACTCCGACGCTCGTTCCGCTGCGCAGACCGTGTTCTCGGGATATCGGTCCCCGAAGCCTCTGTGGGCAGTAATCTGCACGCGCTAGTCTTAGTGGCGGAGACGAAAATGCGTTCGCGATTCTTCGAACTGCCGCTCCGCTCTCTCGAACGACTGCGACGCGGAGAACACGCTACTCGCCCTCTAAAAATCGTAAAACGAAGGAAAGCCGAACGCTACCTTACTCGTAGAGCCACTCGGCGTCGATGCGCTCGTAATCGACCAGTTCCTCCTCGTCGAAGAAGAGGTCGATTTCGCGCTCGTTCGCGCCGGGGTCCTCGTGGTCCGAACCGTGGATGACGTTGCGGCCGAGGTCCAGACCGTAGTCGCCCCGGATGGTGCCCGGTGCGGACTCGGCAGGGTCGGTCTCGCCCATCATCTTGCGGACCTGTCGGGTCGCGTCCTGGCCTTCCCAGACCATGGCGAAGACCGGGCCGGACGTGATGAAGTCCACGAGACCCTCGAAGAACGGCTTGCCCTCGTGCTCGCCGTAGTGGTCGTGGGCGAGGTCCTCGTCTATCTGCATGAACTTCCCGGCGACCATCTTCAGACCGCGGTCCTCGAATCGGGAGACGATGTCACCGATGAGACCGCGCTGGACGCCGTCGGGCTTGACCATCACGAAGGTGCGCTCGGTCTCGCTCACTGTTCACCCTCCTCGGCACCGCCTTCCTCGGTCCATTCGAGGTCGCGGGGTTCGCGGCCGAGGTCGGCGTTCTTCTCGCACTTCGCCGAGCAGAAGTGGACCGTACTGCCGTCGGTGCGGACGAACATCGTCCCCGTGCCGGGTTCGATGTCGGACCCGCAGAAGTCACACTCTCTCGTCTGGGGCATTGGTTACTGACCTCCGATGGAGTCGGCTTCGCGGGCGGTCTCGCGCAGTTGCAACACGTCGCCCTCGCGGACGGGACCGAGACAGTTCCGCGTGATGATGCGGCCCTGATTCTCGCCCTCGCGGATGCGGCACTTGACCTGCATGGCCTCGCCGTGCATCCCCGTCTTGCCGACGATTTCGATTACTTCGGCGGGCGTGGAGCTTTCTTCTTCAGTTTCCTCTGCACTCATGACTCAACCACCTCAGCGGAGTTCCTCGACCTTGTTGGCGATGTCATCGACGTCGTCTTCCGCTTCGCCGGAGTCGGTGATGGCCGCGGCGGCGCTTCCGACTTCCAGACCGGCGGCGTGACCGATGTCGTCCTGGGTCTCGACGAAGACGAAGGGGATACCCTTCTCGTCGGCGAGTTCCGGCAGGTGCATGACGATTTCTTCCGGCTGAACGTCTTCGGCGATGAAGACGAGGTCGGCGTTGCCGCGCTCAATCGCCTTGGTCGTCTCGTTCGTTCCTTTCTTTACGCTACCTGTGTCTCGTGCGACCTCGAGCGCCTCGACGGCGCTGTCTTGGAGGTCGGCTGGGACGTCGAAGTTTACGTATACTGGCATAGGTTGTTCACCCTCCCTGCACGTCGGCTCAGGCTCCCCTGCCGGGCAAATCCTTTGCGGCTAGGAGCATCATCAACCGCGCGCAGGTCGTATCCTTGCGTAGTTCGTCACCCCTTAAAAGCGCTTTCAAATGCTCCGGCGGCGTGCGAAACGAATGCACGGGGACCGGAATCACGGCGCTCCGTCCCACTCGTCGCGCAGGAGACCGTACAGCACCACGTCGCGGTACTCACCGTCGAGGAATACGTGTTCGCGCAGGCGGCCTTCCTCGGTGAACCCCAGTCGTTCCAGCAGGTCGTGTGACCCGTCGTTGTGTTCGACCACGCGCGCGTACGTCCGACGAAGCCCTCGCGTCTCGAAGGCGTAGTCCAGAAGCAGCGTGACGGCCTCGGTCGCGTACCCCTCGCCGCGGGCCTCGGGGACGAGCCAGTAGGCTATCTCGGCGTGGTCGTCCTCGACTCCGAAGAGGTCGACCTCACCGAGCGCGCCCTCGCGGTTCTCCGTACAGACGAGGAAGTTCGCGTCGCCGTTGTCCGCGGCGACCGTGTTCTCGTAGAACGCCTCGACCTGTCCGCGAGTCTGCGGTTCGGTGAACGTCAGCGCCGTCCGAATGTCGGGGTCGCTTCGGGCGCGCTGGAGCAGGTCGAGGTCCTCGCGCTCGGTTACTCTGAGGTCTACGCGCTCGCCAGAGATGAAGACCGGACCGGGCATACGTCAGCGGACGAACCTGTAGCTGAAAAATCCGCCGGTACGTCGCGGGTTCCGGCAATTCTCCCGACCGGCCGAAGATGTGCGACCGAACGACTACCGTCTCGCTACGGGTAGTTCCGCCGATGGCAGAATCGAGCGAGTCCACGACGAGTTTCGACGCGGCGGAGTCGATAGCCGACCTCGTCGGCGAGACGCCGCTGCTCCGCCTCGACGCGTTCGCCGACAACCTGTTCGGGAAGGTCGAGGCGAGCAACCCCTACTCAGTGAAGGACCGCATCGCTCGCGAGATGATAGACGCCGCCGAACGGAGCGGCGAACTCGGGCCGGACGGGGTCGTGGTCGAATCGACCAGCGGCAACACCGGTATCGGACTCGCCGCGGTCTGCGCGGCCCGGGGCTACGAACTCGTGCTGACGATGCCGACCTCCATGTCCGAGGAGCGCCGCAGACTGCTCCGAGCGCTCGGCGCGGAACTGGAACTCACGCCCGCCGAGGAGGGGATGGGCGGCGCGAACCGACGCGCCGCGGAACTCGCCGACGAACGAGAGGGTGCGGTGCTGGCCCGCCAGTTCGAGAACGCGGCCAACCCCCGCGCGCACCGGCGCACGACCGGCCCCGAACTCTGGCGCGCGACCGACGGGGCGGTGGACGCATTCGTCGCGGGCGTCGGGACCGGCGGGACCATCACCGGCGTTGCCGAGTACGCGAAGGAGGAGCGGGGCGCGGACGACTTCACCGCGGTCGCGGTCGAACCCGCCGAGTCGCCCACGCTCTCCGAGCAGTGCGCCGACGGCCACGACGTTCAGGGAATCGGTCCGGGGTTCGTCCCCGAGATACTCCGCGAGGAACTCGTTGACGAGGTACGGGCGGTCTCCGGAGAGGACGCCAAAGCGGCCGCCCGGAACGTCGCGCAGACCGAGGGACTCGCGGTCGGTATCTCCTCCGGGGCGGCCGTCGCGGCCGCCGCGAGGTACGCGCGCGACCACCCCGACGAGACGGTCGTGGCGATGCTCCCCGACGGCGGCGAACGATACCTCTCGACCGACCTCTACGAGTAGGTCGCCTCGACCCGACGCCGGACCCGCGAAGGAAAACCCCTTGTCCGCCTCGCGCCAAGCCCCGGACATGACTCTCGCCGAGGTCGCCGCCGCGCTCCGGGAGGAAGCCCGCGCGGTCGGCGAGCGCCGACTGCTCGTCCTCGCAGGCGAACGCGAGGCCTGTTACGACGCGGCCGACCGGGCGCTCGACGCCGCCGAAATCGACCGCGATGCGACCGCGCTGGTCGGGACGGGGAAACTGGGCTGCGAGCGCGTCGGCCCGAAGCGCGCCGACCGCCTGCTCGGGACCACCCGCGACTGCGTGGTCTTCGACGCGCACGCCGACTTCCGGCCGAACGCGGTGGGCCGCGTCGTGGGCGCGGTGGACGGCGGCGGTCTGTTCGTCCTCCTGACCCCGCCGCTCGACGAGTGGGCCGACCGCCGGACCGACTTCGACCGGGCGCTGGCGGTCCCGCCCGCCGACGTCGACGACGTGACGGGTCGGTTCCGGCGGCGCTTCGTCCGGACCCTCCGGTCGCATCCCGGCGTCGCAATCGTGGACGCGGACTCCGGACGCGTCGAGCGCGACGGCCTGACCCGCCCCGCTCCACGACTCTCGACCGCGACCGACGTACCGCAGTTACCCGAAAACCGCGCATTCCCGGACGCGGCCTACGACGCCTGTCTCACTCAAGACCAGATGGCGGTGGTCGGAGAACTGGAGGCGCTACGCGGGTCCGGGCCGTCCGCGTCCCCGGCCGCGGTGGTCGTGGAGGCCGACCGCGGCAGGGGCAAGTCCAGCGCGGCGGGCATCGCGGCGGGGAGCCTCGCCGCCGAGGGCGCGGACGTGCTGGTCACGGCCCCGGAGTACCGGAGTTCGCGCGAGGTGTTCGTCCGGGCCGAGGCGCTGTTGGAGACGCTGGGCGAAGAAATCGAGACCGTCGGCGACCCGCCCCGAGAGATTCGAGTCGTCAGTGAACGTCGCGGCGAGGGCGAACGGAGAGACGGACGAGCAGGCGAGCGAGGAGACGAAGGGGGCGGCGGTCGCGTTCGCTTCGCCGAACCCACCGAGACCGCCGACCTGCTCGGCGACCCCCGAGACCAGGCGGCCGATTCGCCGCACGCGTCCGGCGGGTCGGAGGCGTGCGACCAGTCGAGCGCGCCCGACGCCGTCTTCGTGGACGAGGCCGCGGCGCTGTCGGTCAGACTGCTCGAACGGCTTCTGGCCGCGCCGCGGGTCGCGTTCACGACGACCATCCACGGCTACGAGGGGGCGGGGAGGGGGTTCTCGGTCAGGTTCCGCGACCGACTCGCCGAGAGCGACCACGAGGTCGTCGAGACCCGACTCGACGAACCGATTCGGTACGCCGCGGGCGACCCCGTGGAGGTCTGGGCGTTCGACGCGCTCCTGCTGGACGCCCGGCCGCCCGTCGAGGAGGTCGTTCGGGACGCCGGGGCCGAGTCAGTCGAGTACCGCGCGCTCTCGCCCGACGACCTGCTCGGCGACGAGACCCTGCTCCGGGAGGTGTTCGGCCTGCTCGTGCTGGCTCACTACCGGACCGAACCCGACGACCTCGCGCGCCTGCTCGACGCGCCGAACCTCGCGGTCCGTGCGCTGGTCCGGCCGGACTCAGCGTCCGCGAGCGCGCGGAACCACGTCGTCGGTGTCGCGTTGCTGGCCCGCGAGGGCGACCTCCCGGCGGACGTGCGCGAACATATGTACGAGGGCGGCCGCGTGCGGGGCAACATGCTCCCGGACGTGCTGACCTCCCAACTCCGCGACGAACGGGCGGGAGTCACCGCGGGGATGCGGGTCATGCGTATCGCCACCCACCACGCGGTCAGGTCCCGCGGTCTGGGGTCGCGCCTGCTGGCCGAGATTCGCCGGGAGTTCGCGGACGACCTCGACTGGCTCGGCGTCGGCTACGGCGCGACGCCCGAACTCCTCCGGTTCTGGCGAGAGAACGGCTACCGGGCGGTTCAGCTCTCGACAACACGCAACGACACCAGCGGGGAGTACTCCGCGCTCATGCTCGACCCGCTGAGCGAGGCGGGCGCGGCCCTCCGCGACCGCCACGCCCGGTGGTTCGCCTCCCGCGTCGCGTCGATGCTGGCCGACCCCCTGCGCGACGCCGACGCCGACGTGGTGCGCGAACTCCTGCGGTCGGTGGACGCGCCGGTCGAACTCGACCTCTCGGACTGGGACTGGCGAACCGTCGCGTCGAGCGCGTACGGACCGGGACTGTACGACGCCGCGCCGAGACCGTTCCGACGAGTGGCGCTGAAGCACTTCGTGGACCCGCAGGGGAGTTCGGACGCGCTCTCCCCGCTCGAGGAGCGACTGCTGGTCCGGAAGGTCCTGCAGGGCCACCCGTGGCCGCAGGTGGCCGACGAACTCGGCTTCCACTCGGCGGGCCAGTGCATGCGCGCGCTCGGCGACGCCTACGAACCGCTGGTGGACCGGTACGGCACCGAGGCGGCGACGGCGGAGAAACGCCGGTACATCGATTAGCCGGGAGCGAGTAGAACGCCGCCATGGCCGAGTGCGCCGAGTCGGACTGCTCGGAACCCGCGACCGTCAGACTCCACGTCCCGTGGGCCGAGAACCGCGAGGTCTGCGCTGGCCACGCCCGCGCGCTGGCCCAGCAGGACGGCGTGGTCGCGGACCCGATAGCCGAGGACGACGAGTGGCCGTGAGACCGGCGTCGGTCAGCCTGACCCCCCGTCCTTCGACGCTTTCACCGCGACCGGATTGATGGGCGCGCCGGTCGCGCGCTCGATGTTCAGCGGCGCGCCAGCGAACAGGAAGTCGTACACCCCGTCGCTCGCGCAACTCTCCGCGAGTTCTTCGAGCCACAGCACCTCCGCGAACGGGACCCCGAGGTTGCGGTGGAACGCCCCGTGGAGCGGGACGAGATACTGCTCGCCGTCGATGACCTGTACGTTCTTTTCGACACTGAGCGTGTCGCCACCGACGACGGGGAACTCCATCTCGTGGACCCAGTTCACCAACTCCTCGCTGTAGCAGATTCCCGGTTCTTCGAGCGGTTTCCACTCGTACTTCGGGTCGTCGTCGCGGGCGCGAGCGGCCGACCCGGTCCGAATCAGGGGCACGTCGCGCTTCCCGAGCGTCACGTCTTGCTGGTAGGCAGTCCGCTGTAGGTCCTCCTTCGAGACGCAAGCCTTGGGCTTCAGTCGGTCGTTCTCCCCGCCCAGCGCCCGGCCCACGTCGAGCAGGACGCCCCGGCCGACGATACCGTGGTCGGCGACGGGCGAGATGTCTGCCCGCCTCAGACCGCGGGTCTCGCTCACCTGCTCGCCGTCACAGTTCTCTAGCGGTTCGTCGAACTCCTTGGTCGTCGCGGTCGTGCTGGCGTCGAATCCGTTGTAAATCCGGTCGCCGTACCACGCGTGGCCCGGCGCGTCCACATGACTCGTCCCCTGCGGGTAGAGTCGGTTGACGAATCGGTCGTCGCTGAACTTCAGGCCCCCGGCCGACGGGTCGGCCTCACCCGTCTCGTAGGACCGCTCGTCCTGCGTGTTCGTTCGTCGCGCGAGGTTCTCGTCGGGAAGATGGGGTCGTTGGCGACCTCGCCGGTCATCGATATCTGGAGCGTGAACGTCTCGACTCCGTCGGCGTCGGCCCTCGTGGCGGCCTCCATCCCGGCGAGCGCCTCCTCGCTCCCGAGGAAGTTGAACGCCCCGAGTTCGTCGTCCTCGCCCCATCGCCCCCAGTTCCGCGGCGCGTCTTCGAGCAGCGCTTCGAGGTCGCCCTCCGGTCGGTCTGATTGTGCCGCAACCTCGGCCGGACTGACCCCGGCGAGCGCGAACGCGGCGAGCGCGCCGGTTCCCCGGAGCAGGTCGCGTCGGTCGATGTCGGCGGCGGTGCTGTCGTCGGTCGGCTCTGATTGTTTCTCGGTCATGTCTCCCCCGGCATTCCCTCCGCGGTGGTGCCCCGAAGGCGAGTCTGTTTCACCCGACGGGGTCACACTCACTCCGTGACACGGAATGCCACGCGTACCGACTTCGCCGATACGTATGATTTTTTGGATGCGACAGACGGAATCCCCGCCCGAGAGCGATGGTTCCGCTCCTGTGTCGTGGGGTCTCGAAGAATCAGAAACTCGACTCGCTCGTCGGCCGACGGGGTGTTCTCGGTCCGACTGTGCCTACTCGTGGGCGAAGTAGACGACCGTCTCGTCGTCGGCCTCCTGCCGGTCCACCCGCGCGAACCCGACGCGCTCGAACTGGACCATCTCGTCGGGGTCGGCCTCGCGGAATCCGGGTTCGGCGTAGCCGACCACGTCGCCGTCGGGGGTCCGCATCTGCGTCAGCGTCGCGCTGTCGGCGGGCACCCAGTGAATCACGTCCACGCCCTCCTCGCGGACCGCGGTGATGTCGTCGCCGACGTAGTCGAGTTCGTCGTCCTCCTTGCGGAAGCACCCGAAGCCCTTGAGCCAGATGCGCTCGCCGTCGGCGGGCACGTCGGACTCCTCGATGCGGACGCGGTTGCCCGGGTCGATGTCGCGGGTGCCCCGCTCCTCGTGGTCCGGGTGGACCGGCGGGTGGGCCGCGTCCGGGAACTCCCCGGCGAGCGTGAAGTCGGCGTGGTCCTCGCGCACGAAGAAGTAGCGGTCGGCGCCGTCGTCTATCAGTTCGCGGTTGTTCGAGTAGACCGTACTCATCGCGAGGTCCACGTTGCTCGTGGAGGTGCCGAGACCGACCATCGCCTCCACGATGGCCTCGCCGCGGATGCCGCGTCGGCGGACGCTCGGGATGGTCGGGGCGCGCGGGTCGTCCCACCCGTCGAGTTCGCCCGATTCGATGAGTTCGCGGATGGTCGAGGTGGACATCTTCACGTCGTACTCGTCCACCTGCACGTGGCCCCAGTGGATGACCTCGGGGTACTCCCAGTCGAAGTAGTCGTAGACGAACTGCTGGCGCTTCGCGGAGTCCTGCAGGTCGATGCCGCGGATGATGTGGGTGACGCCCGTGAGGTGGTCGTCCACGCCCGACTGGAAGTCGAGCATTGGCCAGCAGCGGTACTCCTCGGCCTCCTCGCGCGGGTGGGGCGTGTCGATGATGCGGAAGCCGACCCAGTCGCGCAGCGCCGGGTTCTTGTGTTCGATGTCGGTCCGCACGCGGAGGACCATCTCGCCGGACTCGTACTCGCCCTCGACCATCGCCTCGAACTCCGCCATCGTCGTCTCGGCGTCCTTGTCGCGGTGGGGGCAGGCCTCCGCAGAGTTCTTCAGGTCCGAGAACTCCTCGCCCGAACACGAGCAGGTGTAGGCCCCGCCCTTCTCGATGAGGCGTCGGGCGTGGTCGTAGTAGGTTTCGAGGCGGTCGCTGGCGCGGTAGACCTCGGCGGGTTCGAAGCCCAGATACTCGACCTCGTCCAGAATCTCGTCGTAGGCCCACAGCAGCGGTCGCTTGGTCTCGGGGTCGGTGTCGTCGAATCGGACGATGAACTCGCCGTCGTACTCCTCGGCGTACGTCCCGATGACCGCGGGCATCCGGGCGTGGCCCACGTGCCACGGGCCGTTCGGGTTCGGCGCGAGGCGCATCCGAACGTCGTCGTACTCCTCTGCGTTCGGGAGGTCGGGCAGGGGATGGTCCTCGCCCTCGTCCTCGCTCTCGATTTCCTCCAACCAGTCGGGCGCGAGTTCGGCGAGTCGCTCGCGGCGCTCCTCGTTCGAACTCTCGTTGACCCGCGAGACGACCGGTCCGATGACGCCGGGTATCTCGTCGCCGTGCTGGCGGAAGTCGGGGTTCTCGCCCATCAGCGGTCCCATGACCGCGCCCACGTCGGCCTCGCTCTCGTGCTTGACCGCGTTGACGAGGGCGTGTTTCTCTGCCTCCGTCTCGATTCGCTCTCGGAGTTCGTCGTTCATTACGTTGCGCTTGGACGGTCTTCGGGAAAACTCGTCCGGATTCTGTTCACCCCGAACGCCCCGGCGCACTAACCGGGACCCTTAGGTTCGCCGGAGCGTACGGACTCCCAGAGAGTGACCTCCGAACGACAGACCCCCGAACGGGCGAACCGCGACCGACAGCGTGCAGAACGGGCGACCGAAGACGGAACGACGGAAGCCCGACCGATGGGGGACCGACCGGCGCGCGAGACCGCTCGGAAGACGGTCCGGGTCCTCTGCGTGGACGAGGACGGCCCGCCGTCGGCGCTGTCGGACGACGACGACGTGTCGGTGTCGTCCGTCTCGACGGCTACCGCCGCGCGCGAGTTCCTCGCGACCGACGAGCGCGTCGATTGTGTCGTCAGCGAGTACGACCTCCCCGACGACGACGGACTCGGCCTGCTCGAATCCGTCCGGAACCACTACCCGGACCTGCCGTTCGTCCTGTTCACCGGGTCGGGCAGCGAGGCGGTGGCGAGCGAGGCCATCGGGATGGGGGCGACGGACTACCTGCCCAAAGGGACCTGCGGCGACCACCTCCGGAACCGGGTGGGTCGGGCCGTCGCCACCGCCAGCGTCGAGACCGAATCGGGTATCTCGGTGGACAGACTCCGCGAACTGACCAACGCGTTCCCCGACGTGGCGTTCGTCATCGACGAGAACGGCCAGTATCTGGAGGTGATGACCGGCCCGGACACGCAGGACCTCCGGACCATCGAACAGGAGCGACTCGTCGGCACGCACCTCCACGACGCCTTCCCCGAGTCGCAGGCCGACCGCTTCCTCGGTCTCGTCCGGAAGACGCTCGAAACCGGCGGCGTGGAGACGACGGAGTACCAGACCGAGACCGCGTCGGGCGAACGCTGGTTCGAGGGTCGAATCGCGCCCCTCGGCGGTACCATCGACGGCCGCGAGGCGGTGGTCTGGGTGGCCCGTGACGTGACCGACCGCCGGAACAACGAGCGACGACTCGCCGAGAGTCGGGACGCGTTGACTCGCCTGAACCGCATCAACGGGCTGATTCACAGCATCGTCCAGTCGTTGGTCGGTTCGGCGACCCGCGAGGAGATAGAACGGACGGTCTGCGAGGAGTTAGCCAACTCGGAGTTCTACGAGTTCGCGTGGACCGGCGGACCGTGGGTCAAAGACGAGCGGATGCACCCGGACGTCGTCGTCGGCACCGAGCGCAGCGACCTAGAGCGACTCGTGGCGGCGACAAGTGCCCGCCCCGACGAGGAGAACTCCTTCGCGCGCGTCGTCCGCGAAGGGGAGTCGGTCGTCGTCCGCGACGCCGCCGAGTCCGAAATCCTCTCCGAGCGAGAGCGCGAGATAATGCTCGACATGGAGATTCCCTCCGCGGTCCTCGTTCCGCTCACGTACGGGAACACGAACCACGGTATCCTCGGCATCAGCGGAGCGTGTACCGGAGCGTACAGTGACCGCGAACTGACCGCACTCGAAACGCTCGGGGAAATCGTCGCCTTCGCCATCAACGCGGTCAAGAACCGGAACCTGCTGCTTTCGGACACCACGGTCGAACTGGAGTTCCGAGTCGAAGGGTCGAACTCCGGGTTCGCCCGACTCTCGACCGAACTCGACTGCAAGTTCAGCCTCGAAGGCGTCGTCGCCGTCGCCGAGGACAGACTGCTCGAATACGTCGCGGTCGAAGGCGCGTCGGCATCGACGGTACTGAACCGTCTCGACGACATCGCCACGGTGGAACAGAGCCGAGTCGTTAGCGAGGACGACACTGAGAGTCTCCTCGAACTCCACACCCCGGAGTCTGGCGTCAACCAACTCGTCGAGGCCGGTACCGTCGTCGAATCCGCGGTGGCCGAAGACGGCGTGGCGCGGTACGTCGTGGAGGCGTCCTCGGACGTGAACGTCCGGAACGTTGTCGATACCTTCAGAACGACCTACCCGGACGCCGAACTGGTGAGCAAGCACGAGGCCGACCGACCGGTCGATACGTCACAGGGGTTACGCCAGCGACTCGGCGAAGACCTGACCGACAAACAGCGAACCGCGCTCCAAGCGGCGTACTTCGCGGGCTACTACGAGTATCCCCGGGAGAGCACAGGCGAGGACGTCGCCGAGTCGCTCGACATCTCGTCGCCGACGCTCCACCAGCACCTCCGGGCCGCCCAGCGGAAACTCGTCGGTACCTTTCTCGACAGTTGAACGTTCTTCTAGCCGTCGCCAGCCGTCTTCGCCGGATGCGACCGAACGTTCGTTCGGTGGGGTCGTCGCCTGTTGAGTGAACGTTCGTTCTACCTCTAAAACCGTTGATATTCGGCGTTTGACACTCTCTCGCGGGGTTACCTTAATGTTGAGGCATGGGTTTGTTAGTCCCTTCAGGCGAACGATTTGAGTGGAGGTCAGCCGCCATGAACTACGATTCCATTCGGTCGAGAAACGAAAGCGACCACGCCCTCCAGAACGGTCGCGCAGTCAGGACTCCTTCGTTCGACACGCTCTTCGACCTCCTCGCGGAGAGTCGTCGTCGATACGCACTGTACACGCTCCTCGGAACCGGGGACGGGTTGGCCGACGTGGAAACGTTGGCCGACGAAGTCGCGATGTGGGAGGCCCGCACCGACGACGACCCGATAACCGAGTCCCTCCGAGAGGAAATCGCCGACGAACTCCGGGAGAAACACCTTCCGCGTCTCGCCGACGCGGACATCGTCGAGTACGACGCTCGAAGCGACGTCGTCCGCTACTGGCGACAACCGACGCTAGAGGAGTACCTCGAACACACCCACTACAAGGAATTTCCTGACGAATAGTCCCCGCTACGAATAGTCCCCCGCTGACGCTGTTCCCCGTGTTTCCGCCTTCCTATCTTCTCCCCTCCGCATCTGCCCTCTCTATCGACTCCCTCTCCGTACTGCTTTCTCCGGACATCAGATTCCCCTGACACCACTCGGTCTTATCCTCTCGCCGACGTTCCACCCGCACGGACACCCTTCTGTCTGTGACACGTCCCGATAGTACGTGAGCGAGCGGGCGAAAACGGACGAAAATGGGACGGCACGAACGAGCGATAGACACGAACGAGCGATAGACACGAACGACAGATGAACGCAAACGACAGAGGGCCGTAGCTACCGCGTCATCGACGATACCGAAAAATTTGGGAGGGTGTGTCAGTAACCGCGCTCGATGAGATAGTCGGCGATTCCTTCGAGGAGTTCCTTCGACTCGTTGTCGGGGAGGACTTCGAGGCGATTCTTCCCGGTCTCGACCAACTCCTGCGCTTTCTCCTTGGCGTAGTCGATGCTTCCGGCCGCTTCGAGACGACCGACCGCCTCCTCGATTTCGGTCTCGGTGACGGCATCGACGTCGTCGGTGCCCACCAGTCCGTCCACGTCCACGCCCTGCTCGCGGGCGTGGAGCGTGATGATGGTCTGCTTGCCTTCGACGAGGTCGCTCCCGCGCTGTTTGCCGAGTTTCTCGCTCGGCACCGTCAGGTCGAGGACGTCGTCCTGAATCTGGAACGCCCGGCCCACGTCGATACCGTACTGGTAGAGTTGCTCGATGGTCTCGTCGTCGGCACCGAGCAGGATAGCCGGGATGGTTGCCGCCGCGCCGTACAGCACGGCGGTCTTGTGCTCTATCATCTGGAGGTACTCCTCGGGGAGTACGTCGTCCCGCCCTTCGAACGCGATGTCGCGGGCCTGCCCCTCACAGATGTTCGTGCAGGTCGTCGCCAGCACGTCCACCGCCTCGACCACGCGGTCGGCGGGCGCGTCGCCCTCGATGAGAATCTCGAACGCCTTCGAGTAGAGGGTATCGCCCGCGAGAATCGCGGTTCCGGTGTCGTACTCCCGGTGGACCGCGGGGACGCCCCGACGCAGGTCGTCGTCGTCCATGATGTCGTCGTGGATGAGCGTGAACGACTGGATGACCTCGATGCTGACTGCGGCGGCCATCACGTCCACGTCCTCACCGTTGACGTCCGGGAAGTCCCGATAGTTCACGTCTCCGGGGTCCGCGTCTACGTCCGCGAGCGCTTCGGCGACGAGTAACAACACGGTCGGCCGCAGGCGTTTCCCGCCCGCGTCGAGCAGGTACCGAACGGCCTCGTAGAGACGCTCCGGTTCGTCTATCGGCAGGTCCTCCTCGATGGCCGCGTTGACGATTTCGCGTCGCTGTTCGACCGCTCCGAGTACCTGCTCTTCCAATGTCTCGGCGCTCGCGTCAGTCATGTTACTCGGCGAGTTGGATGATGTTGCCGTTGCTCGTCACGTGGAGGTCGCGTCCCAGTTCGTAGCCCTGACTCTCACAGAGGCTGACGTACGGGGCGAACCCTTTCATGTCTTGGTGGGCCGGGATGACGTTCTGGGGCTGGAGGGCGTCCAGCATCTCGTAGTGGCCCTCCTCGCGGAGGTGGCCCGAGACGTGGATGTCGTCGTAGATGCGCGCGCCCTGCATCTTCAGGAGGCGCTCGGACTGGTAGCGCTGACCCTCGTTGGTCGGTTCCGGAATCACGCGGGCCGAGAAGATGACCTTGTCGCCGTCCTCCAGTTCGTACGGCGTCTCGCCGCGACCCATCCGGGTAAGCATCGCGCGCGGTTCGCCCTGATGGCCGGTGACGATGGGGAGGTAGTTCTCCTTGCCCTCCTTCATGATTCGCTTGAACGTCCGGTCCACGGACTTGCGGTGGCCGAACATCCCCATGTCCTCGGGGAATTCCACGAAGTCGAGTCGCTCCGCGGTGCCCGAGTACTTCTCCATCGAGCGCCCGAGGAGCACCGGTTCACGGCCGATGTCGTTCGCGAACTCCACGAGGCTCTTCACGCGAGCGATGTGGCTGGAGAACGTCGTCGCCACGATTCCACCGTCGTAGTCTTCGACGGAGGTCATGACGTCCTTGAGGTGGCGCCGCGCGACCGACTCGCTCGGGGTGCGTCCCTTCCGGCCCGCGTTGGTGCAGTCCTCGATGTAGGCGAGGACGCCCTCGCCCTCGCGGCCGATTTCGCGGAAGCGCTTCATGTCGATGGGGTCACCCAGAACGGGCGTGTGGTCCATCCGCTTGTCGAGACCGTAGACGACGGCCCCTTCGGGCGTGTGGAGGACCGGGTTGATAGCGTCGATGATGGAGTGAGTCACGTTGACGAACTCCAACTCGACCTGCCCGGAGTCGCCGATGGACATCGTCTCGCCCGCTTCCATCTTCACGAGGTCGTTCTCGACGCCGAACTTCTGTTCGCCCTGAATCTGCTGTTTCACCAGTTCGATGGTGAACGGCGACGCCACGATGGGCGCGTTGTATCGGTGGGCCAACTTGCTGATGGCACCGATGTGGTCGAGGTGACCGTGGGTCGGCACGATGGCCTGCACGTCGCCTTCGAGGTCCGACATCACGCGGTCGTCCGGGATGGCCCCCATGTCGATGAGGTCCAGACTGTGCAGTTTCTCTGTCTCGACGTTGTCGTGGAGGAGAACCTTCGAGAGGTTCAGCCCCATGTCGAAGATGACAACGTCGTCGCCTGCGCGCACGGCAGTACACTGCCGTCCGACTTCTTCGTAACCGCCGATGGTTGCAATTTCGATTTCCATAGTTTCACCTTTTGTACGCAAAGCCACGCCGTTTCCGTGGCAGAACCACGCACGTGGCGTCCGTACGTACGTAAACCTGCTCGGGCGCGAGGTCCCGGCCGCGGCGTCTTGCAGCCGTCGGTGGGACCTCGGGGTGGCAACAGCCACGTACTCCCGAGCTATCGGTCTATGGGGGCTTTACGCACTCCGGTAATAAAAACTGCCGGGATTGACCGAGTTAACCGCGATATGAAGGTTGTGGTTGATACACATCGAACCGAAACCGAACGAATCGCGTAGAGACCGTGACCCTGTTTCACCGTCTCGGAACCCGAGAACGGTTGTCAGTCACGAGCAGAGGGAACAATAGGACATCCCGTTCGGTCCGCCAACTACTCACCGAGGTTTAAATGCGAAAACGGGGCGAACTCGGCACGGACGCCTCGTGCGGTCGCTCGGTGCGGGCCGCGGACCGCCAGTCCGACTAACTCGAAAGAGCTGAGCCAATTTACTGTCCGAGGTCGAACGAACGTCAGCGCCACGGGGGTCGAGGAATCACCGCTGCAGTCGCGGTGAACCTACCGTCCGTCGATTCGGGTACCGGGGTCCTCGCCCGCGAGGAAGTCTCGGAGGTCGTCGGGACCGAAAATCGTCGCTGGCGCACCCAGCGACAGCAACGCACGGACTTTCCCGGCCATCCCGCCGGTCACGTCGGTCGCGTCGCTCCCGCCGAGATAGTCGGCCACCTCGTCGTAAGCGCTAATCTCGGGGATTACGTCGTCGCTGTCGTCCAGCACACCGGGAACCGTCGAACAGAACCCCACGCGGTCGGCGTCGATGCCGGTAGCGACGCCGGTGACCACTTCGTCGCCGCTGAGGATGGTCACGCCTTCGCCCTCGTGGGCCACCACGTCGCCGTGGAGAACCGGGACGAACCCCTCGCCGAGCATGGTCTCGACCTGCTCTGTCAGCAGCGTCAGGTCGGCCTCCGCGTTCCGGGAGGCTGCCGAGAAGGGGTGAACCGGAACCGCGGGGACGTCGCGGTCGTGGAGGCGCGAGAGGACGAAGTCGTTCAACGTCTTCATCGCACCGTGTATCTCGACAGCAGCAGCGGCGTCTCCGGAGCCGCGGGTCTTCGAGACGCCGTGTTCGCTGGCGTGGTGGTGGCCGAAGCTTCCGCCGCCGTGGACCACGACGAGGTTCGAAACGTCGGCCGCGGCGAGTGCGTCAGCGATGGCGTCGGCGGCCGCGTCGAGCGCCGGTCCGTCCAGCGCCTCGGGGCGGTCCTTGTCGGTGACGACGCTCCCGCCGAGTTTGACGACGGTGGTTTCGCCGCCCGCCATCTACTCGTCCTCCACGCGCACGCCGTCGGTGTCGAGTCGCGCACGGAACGCGGTCTCGCAGCCCTGCGTGTACTCCAGCGCGGTCTCGGTTCCCTCGGTCGGGTCCAGCGCGACGATGCAGCCGCCGCCGCCAGCACCGGTCAGCTTCGCGCCGAGCGCGCCCGCGTCGCGGGCGGCCCAGACCATCTGGTCCAGCGACCGCGAGGAGACCCCGAGCGCTTCGAGCAGGCCGTGGTTGAAGTTCATCAGTTCGCCGAGTTCCGCGATGGTTTCGCGGAGCGACTCCGACTCGCTCGCGCCGCCATGCTCGCCGGTGGTCTCGGTGAGGACCTCCTCGCCGTGGCGGACGATGTCCCCGATGCTCTCGACGGTGTCGGCCGCGAAGTCGTACTCCTCGCGGAGCGCCCGCACGCCCGCGACGAGTTCGCCGGTGTCGCCCGTACCGCCGTCGAACCCGATGACGAACGGCAGGTCGGGGGCGTCGATGGACCGGCAGTCGTCGCCCTCGACTCGGACTGCGCCGCCCGTCGCCGAGCAGAAGGTGTCGGCCCGAGAGGCTTCGCCGTCTTGTACTTCGAGTTCGGCTCGATAGGCTCGCTCGGCAACCTCCTCGGCGGGGAGTTCGACGCCCAACTCCCGGGTCCCGGCGTCGATACCCGCCGTGGTGACCGCCGCCGAGGAACCCAGCCCAGCGCCCAGCGGAATGTCACTCTCGACGGTGATGTCGAAGCCGGCGTCGGGCGCGTCCGCGGCGTCGCGCGCCTGCTCGACCGCGGCGTCGATGTACCCGATTCCGGCCTGAATGAGCGACTCCGAGACGTCCACGTCGGGCGCGTCGTCGTTCTCGTCGCTGTACTCTACCGTGAACCCGTCCAGACTCAGGTCCTCGGCGTGCACTCGGATGCGGTCGTCGTCCCGCGCTTCGACGGTGACTCGCGCCCGGCGCTCGATGGCGCACGGCACCGCCGGTTCGCCGTAGACGACCGCGTGTTCTCCGAACAGGTAGACCTTGCCCGGAGCGCTCGAAACGACCATGTCGGAGGGTTCCGCTCCGGGGGTTAATTCGTTTGCGAAGGCGACTGCAGGTGACGGGGTGCGAGAAACGTCGAGTTCGGTACGAGTGACGGAGAACTCCGCGCCTCGTTTGACCGCCGTCATCGACTTGCACACTCCCGGAAGCTTAAGGACGATAGATTGCCCAACGCGTGGTATGCACGACCCACCCGGTACCGAGCGACGCGAGGTCGTCGAGGAGATGCACGGCGAGGAGATACGCGACCCGTACCGCTGGCTCGAGGACGACGACGAGGACGTCTACGAGTGGGTCGAACGTCAGAACGAGTACGCCGACCGAGTCCTCGATACCGACGCCCGCGACCGACTCGCGCCGCGGTTGGAGAGCCGTGCCGCGGTCTCGGAGTACGGCGTCGTCACGCCCCGAGAACGGGGCTACTTCCAGACTATCGAGACCGCCGACGAGGACCACGCGAAACTCTGCGTCCGGTCGGACCTCGACGCCGCACCGACCGTCCTCGCCGACCCGAACGAGTGGCCCGACGGTGAGTCACTGGACTGGTACACGCCCTCGCCCGACGGGTCGCTCGTCGCCTACGGTCGGGCGGAAGGCGGTGAGGAGCAGTACGACGTGACTGTGGTGGACACCGAGACCGGCGAAACCGTGGAGGTGCTCCGAGACTGCGGCCGGGCGGGTCCCGAGGGTCTCGCGTGGTCGAACGAGAACTTCTACTACGTCACCTCCGGGTCCGCCGACGAAGGCACCCAACTGGAGAAGCAGATTCGCTACCACGAACTCGGCGCTGGCGAGTCCCGGGCGGTCGACGACCCGGTTCTCACCGACGACGTGGGCGAACACGTCTGGCCGTCACTCGGCTACACCGACGACACGCTCGTCGTCGCGTTCCACGCAGGATGGACGCACTCGGACGTGTACCGCTGGGAGTCCGACGGTCCCGCCCCCGCCGACGGCGAACTGGTTCGACTCGTCGCCGACACCGACGCCTCCTTCCGACCGAAAGTCGCGGACGGCACCGTCTACATGCTGACTGACTACGAAGCCCCGCGTTCGCGCGTGGTGGCCTGCGACGCGACCGCGACCGAGACCGACCCAGACGAACTCGCCGAACTCGTGCCCGAGAGCGACCATACGTTGACGTACTTCGTCGTAGCGGGCGATTCGCTCGTCGTCCAGAGCCAGCGTGACGCCCGTTCGTCGCTGTCGGTCTACGACCGCGACGGCGACCACCGACGCGAGGTTGACCTGCCGGAGTACGCCGCCGTCGGTCGGGGAGACCTGACCGACGACCCCGACGCTCCGGAGTTCTGTTTCCGCGCCCAGACGTTCGACCGCCCTCCGTGGGTCACACACGGTCGGACCGACACCGGCGAGACGACCACTATCAACGAACGCGACCCCGAGTCGGACCTCGACCTTACGGTCGAACAGCGGTTCTTCGAGTCCGCGGACGGTACCGAGGTCCCGGCCTTCGTCGTCCACCGCGACGACGTCGAGCGCGACGGCGACAACCCGACCGTCCTCTACGGCTACGGCGGATTCCGCATCAACCTCACGCCGAGCTACGACCGGTTCCGTGTTCCGTTCCTCGAAGACGGTGGGGTCTACGTGCAGGCGAACGTTCGGGGTGGCTCGGAGTACGGCGAAGACTGGCACCGACAGGGCATGCGCGAGAACAAGCAGAACGTCTTCGACGACTTCTACGCGGTCGCCGAGGGTCTCATCGAGGCCGACTACACCCGCCCGGAGCGGCTTGCGGCGATGGGTCGGTCGAACGGCGGTCTGTTGGTCGGCGCAGCCGTCACGCAACGTCCGGACCTCTTCGGTGCCGTCTCCTGCGGAGTTCCGCTGCTCGACATGCTCCGGTTTCACGAGTTCCTGCTCGGGGAATCGTGGACTATCGAGTACGGGTCGCCGGAGGACCCCGAGGCGTTCGAGTACCTCCGGGCGTACTCGCCGTACCACAACGTCGAAGAGCGCGCGTACCCGGCGGTCTACTTCGAGACCGCGGCGGGCGACACCCGCGTCCATCCCGGTCACGCCCGAAAGATGACCGCCCGTATGCAGGCCGCCAACACTGGCGAGGAGCCGATTCTCCTCCGGACCCGGACGGAGACGGGCCACGGTGTCGGCAAGCCGACGTCGATGGCCGTCTCTGAGCAACTCGACAGGTGGGCGTTCCTCTACGACCGACTAGACGTATCGGAACCGTAACGTGATATCAGACAAAACTGCTTTCGGCTAAGTCGTTTCGGTTGGGTGAACCGCCCCACGATAGTGTCGAGTCCGCAGTCGGCCACGGCACAACGGCTAACTTACCTGACGCCGAGTATTCAGGTATGAAGCTACGCAAACTGCTTGCCGGAGTCGCAAGCGGACTCGGAACCGCCGCGCTCGGCAACCGACTGCTGGGCTGGAAGGCGGGCGACCTCGAACCCGCGCTGGACGGGCGACAGCGGACCTACCGATGGCGGGGGTTCGACGTGGCGTACACCGAGGCTGGCGACCCGGAGGACCCCGACCTCCTGCTCCTGCACGGAGTTCACGCCGCGGCGTCGAACAAGGAGTTCGACCAGATTTTCGACCAACTCGCCAAGACGCATCACGTCGTCGCGCCGGACCTGCCGGGGTTCGGCCGCTCCGACCGACCGCCGCTGACGTACTCCGCGGCGCTGTACACCGCCTTCGTCACCGACTTCGCCGAGGACGTGACCGAGGACGCGGCCTGCGTGGCCACGTCGCTGTCGGGGGCGTACGCGACGCTGGCCCAGCACCAGTCCGACGTGTTCTCGCGGTTGGTCCTCGTCGCGCCCACGGCCGACACCGGGTCCCGCAGGACGTGGCTCCGGTCGCTGTTCCGGTCACCGGTAGTCGGGCAGGGGCTGTTCAACATCCTGACTAGCAAGCGGTCGCTCCACTTCTTCGACAACCGGGAAGCCTACTCGACCGAGGCCTCCTACACCGAACGCGACGTGGACTACCAGTGGCAGACCTCACACCAACCCGGGGCGCGGTTCGCGCCCGCCTCGTTCGTCTCCGGCTATCTCGACCCTGACGTGGACTTGGGCGAGGAACTGGCCGGACTCGACGTGCCGGTGACTATCGTCTGGGGACGTGACGCGACGGTCTCCCCGCTCGAAGAGGGCGAGGCGTTGGCCGAACGCGCCGACGCGAAACTAGTGGTGTTCGACGACGCGAAGTTACTCCCCCACGCCGAGCATCCGGGTCCGTTCCTCGACGTGCTGTTGGACGAACTGACCGAGGAGGAAGTCGAGACCGGACCCGGCCGAGCGTAGACGCCGAGACGAGTTCCTCCGGTTCCGCCGACCGCCTCGGTTCACTTTCGACCAACTCTCGCAGTCTGTGCGGCGGTCAGGAACTGTTCGTCGTGGACGTCGTGGTCACGTTCCTAGTTTGGATTCCGAGAATTGGACCTTGCGTCGCGGTCACGAGCGCCTGCGTTTGGCGGCCTTCCGGCGTCCGGAGCGCGACCCCGTAGACGAGTTCTCCCCGTCTGAGTCCGACGTTGACCACGGTACCTGTCGTCTGGTTCTGGACCAACTTGATGGCCTCGCCCGCCGTGCGTAGTCTCTCGAAGTCGAACGCCTTGCCGCCGAGGAACTGCGCTCTGACGACCGTGGTGTTGCGGCGAATCGAGGTGACCGTCCCGTCGGTGGCGTCCACCGTGACCTGCGAGACGCTCAGATTCCGGTGGAGGACGCTCACGTTGAACACCGGCGTTTGGTTCCGCGTCCCGAGCGATACGACGACCGCTTTCCCCCCGGTTCTGTTCTGGGCAATTTGGACCGCTCGGAGCGCCGGGACTTCGACCGCGCTCAGGTTCACCTGTCCGCCCTGCTGGGCCGCGTTCGCTTCCCGGTCGGCCGGACTCGCGGCGGTTCTCTCCGTCCCCGTCTGGGGTTCGGTTACGTCGAGTGCGTGCGACTGAGACTGTGCGTCCGTCGAGAGTGAAGTCGCAGCGCCGACCCCGCCCAGACTCCCCACGAGGAGGAGTGCGAGACCGAGCGACGCGATTCTGTGGTACTCCATCGTCTGTAATCCCGTCCCCCGATTCCACGAACGTTCCCAAGAGCGTGCTGGCCACCGCTGCCGTCGCGCGACAGCGTTCCCAGTGAGGGCGTAGCGAGCGACTCTGAGTGACCTTCGAAAAACGAGTGAGCGTCCGCAGTTACTGCTGTTCCTGACTCGGGCGCTCGGTGACAGTGACGTTGACGGTCCGGCGTTCCCCGTCGCGCAGGACGGTCACTTCCACCGTTTCGCCGGGTCGAGTCTCGGTGAACAGGTACGAGAGCAGGTCCTCGCGCGACGTGACGCTCTGGTTCCCGATTGCGACGATGACGTCACCGCCGACGGGAATCTGCTGTTCGTTCACGACGACGCTGTCGTTCGCGCCCTGTATCGCCTCCGCTGCGGGCGTTCCCTCGATGGTGTCCAGCACGTAGACGCCGCTGGTCACGTTGAGGTCGTTCGCCTCGGCGAGCGGTTGGGTGAGCGTGACTCCCTGCACTCCGAGGAGCGGGAACGCGTACTCGCCCTGTTGGATGAGTTCGGGCACGATTTGTTGGACGATGGACGCGCCGATGGCGAACCCGATGTTCTCCGCGCCACCGGCCTGATTCACGCCGACCACGGCCCCGGTGTCGCACGCGATGAGCGGTCCGCCGCTGTTCCCGGGGTTGATTGGCGCGTCGGTCTGGACGGTGTTCGGCAGCGGGAACCCGACCGGCGACGTTCGGTTGACTCCGCTGACGATACCCGAGGTGATGGTCGTCTCCAGTCCGAACGGACTCCCGATAGCGGCGACGCGGTCGCCCGGATTCGGCGTCGCGTTCGCCACGGGGAGCGCCTCGACGTACTCCGGCGTCTCGTTCACGCGGACGACCGCGAGGTCCGCGAGCTGGGTCGCGCCGACCACGGTGCCGGTCTGCGTCTCACCGCGGGCGAACCGGACGCCGACGCTCGTCGTCTGGTTGACGACGTGCTGGTTGGTGACGACGTAACTCTGTCCGTCACTGACGTCGAAGACGAACCCGGAACCGCTCCCCTGAGCGGTCTGAATCTGGACGACCGAGTCTATCGTCTGGTTGTACAGCCGCGAGTAGTCGCAGGACGCGGTCTCTCCCTGTTGGTATAGCTGTCCCTCGCTTTCGGCCGATGGACTCGTCGCCTGCACGCGACTGTCCGTCGGCGTGGTCGCGCCGAGCGCCGCCATCGGAGCGACGGCGACGGCGGCCACGACGAAAAGCAGCGTCAGTTCGTGTCTTCCCACCATGCAGTCGGATAGCCAACGGAACGACGCGTAAGGGTGGTGGCCAGTAACTGCGATGACAGCAACCACCGCGAGAAAGGAACGACCGCGTTTTCCGACGCGACGACGCCCGCTCAGGGTGTCCGGAAGACCAGCACGCGCTCGTCTGCGGTCTCAGTCTCGCCCACGTCGGGCGCGACCTCGGTACCGACCGCCACGTCGTCGGGGTCGATGCCGCGGACGATTCCGGTCAGTCGAACGCCGCCGAAGTCCGCGACCGCCGTGACGTAGGGGGCGTCGTCTACGAACTCGGGTGCGGCGACGTGGACCGTGGTGAACGTCTCGATGTCGCCGGTCTCGGGGAGCGTGGTCTCTCGGAGGTCGGTCGCGCCGCAGTGCGGGCAGACCCGCCGGGGCGGAAGCGACCCGTGGCCCTCGGGGCATTCGAGGTAGAATCCCTCGCCCGACTCGATAGCGTCGAGGAAGTCGTCGAACCCCTCGTCGCGCACGCGCTCGGCGTCGCTCATTCTTCCACCTCCAGCACGTGGACCGTGGTACTCCCCACCGTCCCACCGGCGTTGTGGGTCACGCCGACGTCTCCGGGCACCGCGTCGCTGTTGGGGTGGTCGCCCCGGAGCAATCGCGTCATCTCCACGATTTGGCTGGTTCCGGTCGCGCCGACCGGGTGGCCCTTCGCCTTCAGACCGCCCGAGAGGTTGACCGGCCGGTCGCCGTCGCGGGTGGTCTCGCCGCGCGCCGCCGCGCCGATACCCTCGCCGGGTGCGTAGAAGTCGAGCGCTTCGAGCGCGAGGACCTCCGCGATGGTGAAGCAGTCGTGGACCTCCGCGACCGACACGTCCTGCGGGCCGATTCCAGCGTCGTCGTAGGCCTCCTCGGCGGCACGCTCTGCCGCGGGCGTCCGCGCGAGGAATTGCCTGTCTTGCAGTGCCATCTTGTCGCCGCCCTGTCCCGTCCCGGTGACCGAGACCGGCGCGTCGAGGCCGTGTTCGTCGGCGTACTCGTCGCTCACGAGGACCGCGGCGCTCGCGCCGTCGGTGATGGGGCAGGCGTCGTAGAGTCCCAGCGGGGCGGCGATGGTCGGGGCGTCGAGGGCGTCCTCGACCGAGATGGCCTTCTGGAACTGCGCGAACTCGTTGTCGAGCGCGTTGTCGTGGTTCTTGACCGCTATCTCGGCGAGGTCCTCCTTGCTCCCGCCGTACTGGTCGAAGTAGGCGCGGGCCATCAGCGCGTAGGCCGCGGGGAAGGTCATGCCCGCCCGGACCTCGTAGAGGTCGTCGGCCGCGATGGCGAGGGCCTCGGTCGTCCCCGCGGTGCCGAGGTTGTTCATGCGCTCGGCCCCGCCGACGAGTATCACGTCGGCCTCGCCGTTTCGGACGTCCTTGACGGCTTCGCGGACCGCCACGCCCGAGGACGCACACGCGCTCTCGTAGCGCGTGGCGGGCGCGGTCAGGCCCGCGGCCTCGGCCATCAGGGGTCCCTGATGGCCCTGATGCTCGCTGAGTTCGCCCATGAAGTTGCCGTAGTTCAACTGTTCGACGTCGGCGCGGGGGACGCCCGCGTCCTCGAACGCGCGCTGACTGGCCTCCGCGAAGAGGTCCCGGCCCGTCCGTTCGGGATGCTGGCCGAAGTGGGTGAGACCGACCCCAGCGACTCGTACGCCTGTCATGCGCGTAACTACGTGAGGGACAGTTAAGAAAGGCATCGGTGTATCGGTCGCGTGTCAGTTCCGTACGGGGACCCTGAACCGTCGCCGAGTGCGAACGCCGGTCAGTCGCTCTCCGCACTCGGAACCGGACGATTCCAGATTTCGACGAAGGGACTGTTCAAGCGCCGGGAGTCCGTCGTCACCGCGCTGGTGTCGTAGGGTACCGCCCGGAGGTCGAACGCGCCGTCCTCCAGCGTCGCGTACCGCGCGTGGTTCGCGGGCCAGTCCTCTCGCTGGAGACCGACGCTCCCCGGATTCACGAACGTGGTCCCCGCGACGGTGGTCTCGAAGGGGTAGTGGGAGTGGCCGTGGAGAATCACGTCCTCGTCGTACCGGGCGGCGACCACCTCGAACATGGGCGCGTCGTCGTCGGGGGTCACGCGGGTCGGCCACTCCCCCTCGTGGTTCTCCGGCGGCGGGAAGTCGCCGTGGTGGAGGCGGAGCGACCGACTCGCGGGTGCGACCGTGGCCGTGCGGTCGAGCGATTCGAGGAACGCCCGGTTCTCGTCGGAGAGTCGGTCGCGGGTCCACGCCTGCCACCGCGCGAAGGGGTCGTCCGAGTCGCCGGACTCGGACGCGTCGAGGACGGTCCGGTCGTGGTTCCCGACGACGCTCGCCGCGACGTCGAGGTCACGGAGGCGGTTACAGACGGCGTTCGGATGGGGGCCGTTATCGACGGCGTCGCCGAGGAAGACGACCGAATCGCGGTCGGGTTCCGCGGCGAGGACCGCTTCGAGCGCCGGGGCGTTGGCGTGGACGTCCGAGATGATGAGCGTCCGTGACACGAGCGGGGACTAGTGTAGGTCAGTTATAGGCCTATCCCTTCGGCGGAACCGGCGAAGAGCGTCTCGCAAGGAGGTTGGGACCGAGGGCCATCACCGCCGAGAGAGTCGGCAAACTGACGCTGGCCGGTGCGAGCGAGTCCACGGCCAGTCGTCAGTCCCGTTCGAGGTACTCCCGGACGAACGTCCGGTGTTCGGCGGCGCGCTGGTCGCGGACGGCATCGTCCGCGTTGGCGTACCAGTCGGGCAGACAGGCCATCGCGTTCAACCGATTGCAGAGGTGGTAGACGCGCTTGCGGTCGCGGAAGTCGGCGGGACGCTCGCCGGAGCGCCGCGCGTCGTACGCACCGAGTAACCGGTCGCGCAGTCGCCGCCGGAGGACGACGTCGCGCGTCTGCCAGTTGACGTTGTGGTCCTCGACCGTGACGAGATTGTAAATCGGGTCGCCCGCGACGAGGTCGGCCCAGTCGAGGACGGCCGTCGTCTCGCCCGTCTCCGGGTCGAGCAGGAGGTTCCCGAGACGGTAGTCCCAGTGGACGAACGCGGTCTCGTTCGGACCGGCGAGCGCCGGTATCGCCTCGCGGAGGTACTCCCGGAGCGGAGCCACGAGGTCGTCGAACCTGCCGCCTTCGATGCCGTCGAGGGTCTCCTCTACGTCCGCCAGCAGCCAGTCGGTCCATCGGTCTCGCGCGCCCGACTCGTCGCCGACTACGGTCAGTCCGCCGTCTTCGACGCCGATTCGTCCGAAGCGGTCGAACGACCGGAGGTCGTGAAGTTCCGCGAGGTGAGTCCCCGCGTCTGCGAGGACTCGTTCGAGCGCGCCCACCGAGAGGTCCGCGAACCGGCCGGACCCGTTCTCACCGGGGACGCGCTCGGCGAGGAAGAACGGCGTCGGGAGGTCGGGACGGTCGTCCACGAACCCGACCACCTCGGGAACGGGTATCTCGGTCTCGGCCGCCAGTAGTTCGAGAACGCGCGGCTCCGAGCGCGCGACGGGGGAGTCGACGCCCTCGCCGAGGAACGCCTTCAGAACGACCTCTCGACGACCCTCCGGCGTCACGACGGTGAGGAAGGAGACGCAGTCGGTCCCCTCCTCGCTCGGCCGGACGCGCTCCACCGACCACTCGGGCGCGACGGCCGCGACCATCCGCACGACGTCGATAGGTTCGACGGCGTCTCCACCGACGTCTCTCCCTTCGGCAGTCCCGGTCATCGGTAGAGAAGAAAGCCGTCGGTGGTGGTGTGTGTTCTGGCCGTGACCCGCCGTCCCCTCGCCGGTCCAGTTGCCGCGCTCGTCGGGCGCCCCGCCCACTGAACCTTGAAACTCAGAATCGCGGACACCTCTTGGAATTCCGAGTAGTGAGTTTTTCATTTCGGGAGCCAGAACCTGCGCCCATGGGAATGAGGCCACCGCCGTCGAACTCGGACGAGGGACCGGACGTCATCGAGTTCGGCATCGCCGAAGTGGCGGCCGAACTCGACAGTGACGACCTCTCCTTTCCGGCGACCGGAACGGAAGTCGTGGAGTCGCTGGCGGACCCGCGAATCAAGTACGACGTGGACGGTCACACCGTTCCGCTCTCGGAGGCCGTCTCGGAGGTCGAGCGCGAGCAATTCGACAGCAAACAGGAGTTCCTGAACGCGCTTCACCCGGTGTTCGAGCGGTACCGCAACTCCCGGACGCCGGGGGTCATCGAACGCGTTCGGGCCGCGCTTCCGCTTTGAGCGAACCCATTCCGTTTGGTCCGTGCCTGTTTGGGTCGCAGCGACAGGTCTCCTATCGCGTCACGTAGTGAGGCGTAGAACGCGCGGAAGACGAGAGCGAGAGGAAACTTAACTGGGAGAAGACGAATCGCGTCCGCCGAGCAGTCGCGCGGCGACCGTGACGACAACAGCGCGTACTGACTGGTAAAACGAGTACTCGACCGTCCGAGTACACGCCTTTAGAGAACCAAACTTCAAGTACGAGGACGGAACGAACCCGGCCCGTGACCTGAATCGGGCCGGGACGCGTCTGCGGTTGCGCGGCGCGCGGCGTTCCGGACCCCCGTCCGAAAGTGCGCCGCCTGTCAGCCACCTGCGGGAGCGCCAGCAATCGTTCGTCGTGAGGGCGTATCCGGTCCGTGTCGGTCAGTCGTCTGCGGTCACGGCCGACCGCTCGACCTCGATTTCGCCGGCGTCGAGTTCCTGCTCGACCTCTCGGGCGGCGCGCACGAGGTTCACCATCTTCTCGTAGGCCACCTCGCGCGGGAGGAGTTTGAGGCCGCAGTCCGGACTGACGGTCAGTTGCTCGGGCGGGACGACTTCCAGTCCCTTCTGGATGTTCTCCTTGATTTCGGGCACCGACTCCACCTCGGCGACGTGGGCGTCCACCACGCCGAGCGCGAGGTCCGCCGTGAACTCCTCTTGGAGGAATACCGGAAGCTGGTCGTAGTCGCCGTTGGCGAGTTCGAGGTCGAACTCGTCCACCGGGAAGTCCAAAATCTCCGGATAGATGCGCGAGTAATCGCCGTAGCAGACGTGGAGTCCGATGCGCACGTCGTCCGGGATTCCGTCCACGATGCGTTCGAGACAGTCGCCGACGATGGCGTGGTCGTCTGGCGTCGTGGCGAGCGCGGGTTCGTCTATCTGGATGTAGCGAGCGCCCGCTTCGACCAGTTTCTCGACCTCCTCGTTCACGAGGTCGGCGAGGTCGTTGGCGAGCGCCTCGGTGTCCTCGTAGGCCTCGTTGAAGCTCCAGTTCGCGAGCGTGTACGGTCCCGTGATGGGTACCTTGACCGGTCGGTCCGAGACGCTCGCGGTGAACTCGTACTCGTCCACGAGCCACGTCTCGTCGTACTCGACGTCCGAGACGACGGATGGCTTGTCGAAGGTGTTGTGGCCCCACACCTTCACCGGTCCGTTGAACTCGTAGCCGTCGATGCGGTGGGCGAAGTACTCGACCATTTCGTTGCGGCGCATCTCGCCGTCCACGACCACGTCGAGACCGGCGCGCTCGTGTTCGTCGGTGATGAGTCGGGCGGCGTCGTCCTTGGCCTCTTGCCACGCGTCGTCGTCGAAGTCGGCGTCCTCGTCCTCGTGGAGGTCGCGCGCGCGGTCAACCCACTTCGGCTTGGGATAGCTTCCGACGACGGTCGTCAGCAGGAAGTGGTCGGTCGGGTGATTCTCGGGTCGGAACTGGTCTCTGGTGTCGGTCATGCTTTCACCTCCGCGAGGTCGGTCGCTTCGCCGAGCGCGGCGAGTTTCTCCTCGAACGTCGAGTACGGCAAGTAGAACAGTTCGGTGTTCGGCGTCAGGTAGATGGTCTCGAAGTCGCTCGCGGGCGTGTTCTCCTGCAACCAGTCGGCCCGGTCGGAGATAGCCTCGGCGTCTTCGACCAGCGTGTTCTGGCCGTCCACCACGCCCGCGGCGATGGAGTCCTTGGTGCCGTACTCGTTGATGTTGTACAGGTTGTCCTCGTGGTTACTCACGAAGTCGTAACTGAGCGCGTCGAAGTCGGCGTCGAGGAGGTGGGCGTGGACCTTCTCGTCCAGCGCGCCCCAGTAGGTGTGGACCACGACGTCGGTGTCGGCCGGGGCGGCGCTCGTCACCGCATCGACCGCTTCGCTGGCGCGTTCGTCCTCGCCGTCGTCCGGCGAGTTCTCCACCAGCGACGGTTCGAGGACGAACAGCGTCTCCACCTCGGGGAACGCCTCGACTTCACCGGCGAGGAAGTCGGCGATGGCGTCGAGGAACTCGTCGTCGTCGCCGTAGTACTCGTCGGTGGCGAGGTCGGCGAGCGAGTAGGGACCGGGGACGACCGCCTGCAACTCGTCGGCGTCCACGAACTCGCTGGCGGCGTCCAACTCGCCGGCGATGTCGCCGTCGAAGGTCAGGTCGTCGGTCACGACCGGGTCGCGGTAGAAGTTGTTGTTGTCGTAGTACCGGACGATGCCGCGGGTCTCCACCGAGTCGTGGACCGCGAGCGGGTGGGCTAGCATGTCGTCCCATCGGAGTTGCCCTTCGACCACGCGGTCGAGTCCGGCCGACTGCTGGCGGTCGATGACTTCCTCGCGGGCCTGTTCGTAGACGTCGGTCACGGCTTCGCCCTCGTCACCGTCGATGAGGTCGTGCTTCTGGTGACCCTTCAGGTCGGAGAGGTCCTCCTTGGCCCAGTCGGGGAGCGGGTATACTCCCGGTGTCGTCGCGACGTGTTCGGTCATGTACTCCGGCCTACGGAATGCCGGTGCTTAATATTTTCCTCTCCGGAGATTACTGTTGGTCATAGCAATTCGGTAGCACGCCTCATGGGGGCGACGGAAATGCATTTCTGTTAGCTATTGGACTTGTAAGCATGCATGAGTTCAGGGACGCGGTCGCGGTCGCGTTCATCTGCGGACTCGTCGTCGGTGCAGTTGGCTTGTCGGGAGTCGGTTCGCCGGCAAGAGAGACCGACCCGGGTCCCGACCCCGAGTCGCCAGCCTTCTACGTGAGCAAATCACTCGAGGACTGCCTCGAAACCCGCGCCCACGGAGGGTGGGTCCACGAAGTCTCAGTCGACCACGCCTACGGGGTGACACTGAACGCCACCGTCGTCCACGAACCCGGGCGGACTGTCGATGTGACGGTTTCGCGAGTTTCGTCGGGGACCTACCGAATCGACGTCCGGACGAGCGTCGAGGAAACCCGAACGTCGGACGTACAGCAGGCGAGGTCGGACTCGGAGGACTGTCCCCCTGCAACGCACGTCGAACTTGGAACGAGTCTACCCACCGACTACCGGCAGTTCGAGGTGGCGGTGGACGGTCGCACGCTCCTGACCGTCGAGAACGAGGACACTGGCGGGGAACTCTACCAGTTGCCGAACCCGGTGAACGCGACCACCTCAGCGGAGTAGCTTCAACACCGTCAGCGTCTCGAAGGGGAACGACTCGTCACGGAGCGCCACCGCGGAGAACCCTTCGTCGTCGGCCAACGCCACGACTTCGTCTACGCCAGTGAGACTACTGACCAGCAGGTAGACCGCTCCGTCGGGGTCGAGGACTCGGCCTACGGATTCGAGGAACGGTTCGATGACCTCCCGGCCGTCCTCGCCGCCCGAGAGCGCGACCTCCATCCAGTCGTCGCGCTCCTCGTCGGGGTCGGTCGGAAGGTAGGGCGCGTTGAACAGGACGACGTCGAAAACGTCCGAACGGAACGGTTCGAGCAGGTCGGCCCGGACCGCTTCCACGCCTCGCTCGCGGGCCTGCGTGCAAGCGTGGGGGTTCACGTCGGACCCGAGGACGCGGGCGTGAGTCTCGTCCATTACTCGCTCTGCGACGTACCCCGACCCGGTTCCGACCTCCAGCGCGAGCGATTCTCGGTCGTCTCCGAGGTCGGCGATAGCGGCCTCCGCGAGCAGGTGTGAGTCTTCGGCCGGTTGGTACACCTCGGTCTCGACGTCGCGTCGGTCGGCGAGGTCTGTCACTCTCGACTCACCTCGTTCGCGTCGGACGCGTCGTCGGTCAGACCGCCGTCGGCGGTGGTCTCCCGTACGACGGGTTCGTCCGCGACGCGGAACCCGCCCGACTCCTCGCGTCCGGTGAGTTCTCGCTGGGGATAGGGGATTTTGACGCCCTCGCGGTCGAAGGTAGTCTTGACCGATTCGATGACCGCGGTCCGGGCGCGCCACTGCCTGCGCGCGCTCGGTTTGTCTATCCAGAAGCGCAGGAGAAGCGTGACCGCGGAGTCGCCGAACTCCTTGAGCACGACTTTCGGCGTCGGCACGGTCAGCACCTCGTCTAAGTCCTTCATCGTCTCCTCGGCGAGGTCGGCCGCGCGCCGCACGTCGGCCTCGTAATCGACGCCGACCTCGACTTCGATGCGGAGTCGGCCCTTCCGACTCTTGTTGACTATCTTCTCCCCGCTCACGATGTCGTTGGGAATCATCACGTACTCGCCGGCGAACGTCTGGATGCGGGTGTTGACGATGGAGATGTCGGTCACGATACCCTCCTCGTCGTCCACCTCGACCCAGTCGCCGATTTCGAAGGGCCGCGAGAACATCAGCACGAACCCGGCGAGCAGGGCACCGAGCGTCTGGCGGGCGGCCATACCGACCACGATACCGAGGAACCCGGCCCCGACCAGCAGGCCGCTGAGGTCCACGCTCCACATTCCGAGGATGATGGCCACGGCCGAGACGTACACCGTGAGTTGCGAGACCCGGTAGACGATTTCGCTCTGGTGCTGGCTAATCGTGTCGTGACCCTCCGTGAATCGGTCGATAGCCTTCTTGACGAATCCGGTGACGATGTACGCGCCGGCCACCACCGCCAACGCGAACACGACTCTGAAGCCCTTGCCCACGGTCGCGTTTATCTGGTCGAGCGCGACGGTGGCGGTCGTGGCCCGGTCCCAGAGGACGAGCAGACTGACCGCCGCACCGAACAGTAACGTCCCGAAGGCGGCGAGCAACACCACGTCGCCCACGTGCCGCGGGAACCGCCGGCGGAGTTCCGGCCGCACGCGACGGACGGCCCAGACCGCGACGGCGAGACCGACGAGGATGCCGACCGTCGCCGCCACCTGCTGAGTCTGGGTGAAGTTCGCCAACTGGTCGATGGCAGCGAGAATCCCGCCGTCGGTGCTGTTCACTCGGTCTCACCTCCGCCGCGGCCGTACTCGTCGGCCACCGTCGCCAGCGCCGCGAACGTCTCCGGCGGAATCTTGCCCGCGCGCTTGCTCAGCACGTCCGGGTCGAGGTCCGTCTCTCCGTCGGCGATAGCTTCGACCGGCGCGTCGGCGTCGTCCAGTCCGGAGATGTGGCCGGTGTTCCGAATCGCGTTTCGGAGGGTCTTGCGGCGCTGTGTGAACACGGCCTTCACGAACCGGAGGAAGAACTCCTCGTCTTCGACCTCGTAGTCGGGGTCGCGGGGCGTGGTTCGGACCACCGCGCTCTCGACGTCCGGCGGCGGCGAGAACGCTTCCTTCGGCACGGGTTCGACCACTTCTACGTCTGCGTAGTGCTGGGCGCTCACCGACAAGCGGCCGTAGTCGTCGGTGCCGACGTCGGCGGCCATGCGCTCGGCGAACTCCTTCTGGAACATGAGCACCGTCGGCTTGCCGCGCGGCAGGAGGCGGAACGTGATTTCGCTGGAGACGCCGTAGGGGAGATTCGAGACCGAGACCGAGAAGTCGGGCAGTTCGACCGAGAGTGCGTCGCCGGAAATTACCGTCAGGCGTCCGGCCGCGATTTCGTCGGCGAACTCCTCGCGCAGGAACGCCGCGAGGTCCGGGTCGCGCTCGATGACGGTCACCTCGTCGGCCACCGCGAGCAGTCGGTCGGTCAGCGCGCCGGTCCCCGGCCCGATTTCGAGGACGTGAGACAGGTCGAACCCCGCTTCCGCGGCGTAGTCGGGCAGTCGGTCGAGAACTCGGTCGTCTATCAGAAAGTGCTGGTCGCGGTCGGGATTACCGCGGACGCCCGCCCGCCTGAGCAGCGCGTCCGGGTCTCGGGGAGCGGTCCCCGAATCGCGTGAGTCGGTCATGTTGTCCCCGGATAGAAACCGGAGGTGGGTAAAGCCACCGAGTCCGCCGGAACGTGTCGGGGAGCTGATTTCGAGTACGACGGGTAGACACGGCTGTAGACGGGAAAGAGTCGTTCCGGGAGCGTTCGGGGGAGACCGAGAAGGGACGACTACTGCTGTTGTTCTTCGACCCGCACGAACGTCCGGTACTTCAGGTCGTCCTCCCTAATCTCTTCGAGGATGCGCTCGACAAGCACCTCTTTGGGGTTGTGAAACCCAGACACTCGGTCTTCCAAGTCCTCGAAACTCTCGAAGGGTTCCCGCTTACGCTGTTCGAGGATGTTGTTCCGGAGTTTCTTCCCGACGCCCGGCAGGAGATTTAGCTGGTGGAGTCGGAGCGTGATGGGTTGGGCGTCGTTGTAGAAGTCGACGAAACGCCGTTCGTTCGATTCGACCACGTCGCGGATGGCGTGTTCCAGTTCCGACTGGGCCGCCCCGGAGAGGTCCTCGAACTCGATTTCGCGCACGCTCGCGACCAGTTCGTTCGACCGGTCGGCGTCGAAACGGTCGGTGATGGTGAGACTCACGTCCTCTTCCAGCGTCACCTCGAACAGTCGGAACTCCTCGACTCCGAGGGCGTAGGTCAACGCGGGTTTCTGGTACTGTGGCCGGTCGTCGTCGGCCCGGCCGTGGGGAAGATAGTCCAGCACGACCGCTGGCACTCGCTCGTCGCCGTCGTTCTGTTCGGTCATTGTCATAGAATACGGCGACGAGCCACTTAAAGAGTAGGTGGCAATCAGTCGTACTTTGCGACGACGTTGAGGATGTCGTCGAGTTCCTCGCCCGAGAGGGTGTATCGCTCCTGGGCGTACACCGCACGGAGTTCGTCGCGGTCCTTCGGGAGGATGTCGGTTATCTTGTACGCCGTCGGTTCGTCCACCTTGTCGAGTTCGAGCAGTTCCTCGACGAGTTCGCGGGACTCCTCGGCTTCGAGCGTGGCGAAGCGGTTGACGTGTTCGATGGCACGGGCCAGTTCGTACCGCATCTCCCGGTCTTCGTCGAGAGCGCGCTCCTCCTCGATGCCCGCGAGCAGGTCCTTGGCCTCCGCCGTGGTCAGGTACTCCTCCTCGACTTTCTCCTTGAATATCGTCATGCTATTCCTGCGCTTTCAGGTGCGCCGGGGTGACGATGAGGGTCTTTTCCTTGCCGCGGTCGTTGACGCTGACCTTGTAGGCCGCGCCCTGTTTGCCGACGATTTCACCGGTCTGGCCGCCGAACCGCGGGTGGAAGCGGCCCTTCTCGACGCTCGGGTCTATCTTGAGGTGGACCTTCTGGCCCTCCTCGTACTGCTGGACGGCCCGCTGGGGCGGAGACGTACCGCTCTCGCGGGGGTCGTTCGAGAGCTTGTTACGAGTGCTGTGGTAGGGTCCGTTCGAACTCGGCATAGTCGTACGTCCCTCTTGTTCTGTCTACGTTATAAATGGTGCGTTCCGCGCTTCTCAGAACGCACTCGTGACGGTGCGCCGTCGCTGGTCGCTGGCTCCCACCGTCGGCGACGACCGACCGCCGTTGTCGTCGGAACTGCCATCAGCCCTATGCCGGTAGCCGCCCTGAAACGTCTGCATGGTGGACGTACTCGGTCACCTCGGGATGGCGCTGATATGGCTCGCACCCGCGTGGTACTTCATCGAGCGACGGAAGACGGCGGCGGTGTTCGTCGGACTGGGCTTCTGGTTCGGGATGCTGCCGGACGTGGACCTCTACCTCTCGAACTGGTTCGCGGGCATCCACCACCACGGCGTCTTCCACACGATTCTCGTGGTCACGCTCTTGGCCGTGCCGCTCGGTGCGATACTCGGATGGGTCTTCACGAAGGTGAACAACCAGACCGAACTGTTCTCCGACCGGGCCACCGTGCACGCCTACACTATGGGGGTCATCGCAGTCTGGGTCGCGGGACTCTCGCACCTGTTCGCCGACATGCTGTCGGCCCCCGACGTGGCGACGCGCATCGAACCGTTCTGGCCGCTCTACAACGGGTCGGTAGTCCTCATCGATGTCCTCTGGTACACGTCGGTCTGGGCGACGTGGGGGCTGCTCGCTCTCGGTGTCGCGGTCAACGTCGTAGCGTGGTTCTGGAAATCCGACGGGTCGGATACCCGGGAAACCGTGGCGGCTTCGGAGTGACGCACGAGCGTCGGAGTGACGTACCGACGCGTTCGACTTCGGGCGCGCGAGTGGAAAACCGGTTGTGCGTGTCGAAAGGGCAAGAGTAACCTGCCGCCCGTGCGTCGCTACGGGTATGACCGACGACGAGGAGTTCCGCTTCGAGACGCGCTCGATTCACGCCGGACAGGAACCCGACGAGGAGACCGGGGCGCTCATGACCCCGATTCACGCCAACTCCACGTACGAACAGGACGCGCCGGGCGAACACCGGGGCTACGAGTACTCCCGGACGGGCAACCCCACGCGGACGGACCTCGAAGCCAACGTCGCCAGCCTCGAAGGCGGCGACTACGGTCGGGCGTTCTCCAGCGGAATGGGCGCGATAAACACCGTATTGAACCTGCTCGAATCCGGCGACCACGTGGTCGCAAGCGAGGACGTGTACGGCGGCACCCACCGCATCTTCACGCAGGTCTACGAGAAGTACGACCTCGAATTCGACTTCGTGGACATGACCGACTTAGACGAGACGGAGGCCGCGATGCGAGAGAACACGGAACTCGTCTGGGTCGAGACGCCGACGAACCCCCTGCTCAACGTCGTGGACATCGAGGGCACCGCCGACGTCGCCCACGAACACGACGCGCTCTGCGCGGTGGACAACACCTTCGCCACGCCGTACCTCCAGCGACCCCTCGAACTCGGGGCGGACCTCGTGGCCCACTCGCTGACCAAGTACATGGGCGGCCACTCCGACGTGGTTGGCGGCGCGCTCGTCACCGACGACGAGGAACTCGACGAGGAGTTCGGCTTCTACCAGAACAGCGTCGGCGCGACGCCCGGCCCCCACGAGTGCTTCCTCGTCCTCCGCGGGACCAAGACGCTCCCGGTCCGGATGGACCGCCACTGCGAGAACGCCCGCGCGCTCGCCGACTGGTTGCAGGACCACGACGACGTGGCGCGCGTCTACTACCCCGGACTGGAGAGCCACCCCGACCACGACCTCGCCGCGTCCCAGATGGACGACTTCGGCGGGATGGTCAGCTTCGAGATGGACGCCTCGCTCGAAGAGACCGCCGACGTGGTGAGTGAGACCGAGGTCTTCACGCTCGCCGAGAGTCTGGGCGGCGTCGAGAGCCTCATCGAGCAACCCGCGACGATGACCCACGCTGCAATTCCCGCCGAGGAGCGCGAGGCGGCCGGGCTTCGAGACGGCCTGATTCGAGCGAGCATCGGCATCGAGAACGTCGAGGACCTGAAGGCGGACCTCCAGCAGGCGTTCGACGCGGCGCTGGAGTGAGGAAAGTCGCCCCGTCGGTAACTGTCGCACCACAATTATTTACGGCAATACGCGCTACCTACGGACGACATGAACAGAATCGTGAAAACGGACGACGTGATGGGCGGCCAGCCCAGAATCGAAGGGCGTCGGATTTCGGTCCTCCAAATCTACGAGTGGGTGAACGAGGAGGGAATGTCCCCGGAAGCCGTCTCCTCGGAGTTCGGCGTCGAACTCGCCGACGTTCATCTGGCGCTCTCGTACTACTACGACAACGTCGCGGAGATGGAAGACTGGCGTGAGCGTCGAAAGACACGCATCGAGGAGAGCGAAGACGAGCAACCGTCGCCGAAGTACGCATGAATCTGGCCGTAGACGAGAACATCAAAGCCTCCATCACCGACCTCCTCGCACAGGAGGGCCACGACGTCGTTCGGATTCAGGACGTCGAACTCGGAATCAGCGATACTGCCGTAATCGATTACTGTCGAGCGGAGGGGCGTGTGCTTCTCACGAACGACGACGATTTCTTCGACTTCGATTCGCACCCCGGTGCCCTGTTTCTCACCCACCAGACGACACCTGCTCGAGACGTTGTAAACGCGATTCGGCACATTGAGCGACAACTCTCGGCGGACGAGTTGGAAGGAATCGTCCTCCACGTTCCGGACGGGTGGGTGTGAACCTCGGTGGATTTCCGATTTACTGTCCGGGTGAAAAGAACCTGCTATCTAAAGAATTATATTAATTGATGTATTATAATAAATAGGAATGCCATCGTTGAGTCAGATTAAGTACGATATTATAATGACTCTTCTTGGAGGTATCATTGGTGGACTAATTAGCAGTATTTTAGGAAATGCGATTTATGATGCTATTCTAAATTTTATTTCGTACTGGGATGATGCAAGCCTTTTGAATAAATTCGGTGATTTCCTCACTTTGTCAGGGCTACTTATATTGGTTTACTGGGGTGGAATGTATTTCCCAGTAGCTCTTCAAAATCCACAGAACCCCGTCCAAGTAGCAATAGGAAAATTTGGGCAAAACGCAATTATGTGGAACTTTTTCTGGGGGATAGTTTTATTCTATGTCGGTAGAGACTTCCACCATAATAAAAACGGCGTTGATGAATACCTAAATTAAAACCAGTCTGAAACAACAATGAGTAAATAGATATTCCGATATCGTTTCCCGGTGACACCGATGTCACCTGAGAACTATACCCGCCGACCCGCTACCCAGAGGCATGGCCGACGAACGCAAACCAGCCGAGGACTTCGAAGTCACCGCCGACCTCCCCGACAGTCCGATGCACACCACCGGAACCGACCATATCACGCTCATCGGGAGCAACACCGAGGACACCATCGAGTTCTACCGCGACATCCTCGGGATGCCGCTCGTCCTCCGGCAACCGAACCTCGACGACCCCTCCCAGACCCACCTCTTCTTCGACACGGGCGACGGTCGCATCGTGACGTTCTTCGTGAACGAGGACCGCGACTCGAACCCGCGTCCCCAGCGCACGGGCGTGGGCGCTGTCCACCACCTCTCCTTTAGCATCGACCCCGAGGAGTTCGTGGAGATTCGCGAGACGCTCAACGAGGAGTGGCGCGGGTGCAACGAGTTCGACCGCGGCATCTTCCACTCGCTGTACACGCAGGACCACAACGGACTGGTCATCGAACTCTCGACCGACAAGTGGGCGATTCCGGACGACCGACGGGGAGAGGTGCTGGCGACCGCCCAGCGCATCCGCGAGGAGGACGGCGCGGACTTCGCCGAGGAACGCCACATCGAACAAGCGCTCGACGAACTCGGCATGGACGTCGAGAAGTACGACCTGCCGGACGCCGAAACCGGGTCGGGCGTCTGAGACCACCGAGAGTAGCGCGACGAACCGTGTCGGAGACGCCGTCGTAGCCTACGAGTTCGGGCGCGACTCCGCGGACTCTTTACTCTCGGCCCACTGGTGTCGCGTATGGAACCGGAGGAAAACCATCAGTACTGGGCCGACCGCTCGACGGAGTTCTCTCCCGAGTACTACGCCAACATCGGACAGAACGAGGTGACGGAGACCCTCGCCGCCGTGTTCGACCACTACGTGAACGACGACGACGCGATTCTCGAAGTCGGCTGTAGCTCCGGCCGCCACCTCGCACACCTGCTGGACGACGGGTACGAGAACCTGACGGGAATCGACATCAACGACGACTCGTTCGACGTGATGGCCGACCACTATCCCCGTCTCGCCGAGACGGGGACCTTCCACGCCGGCGCGATGGAGGACATCGTCCCCGAGTTCGACGACGACGCGTTCGACGTGGTCTACTCGGTGGAGACGCTCCAGCACGTCCACCCAGAGAACACGTGGGTGTTCGAGGAGTTGACCCGTATCACCGACGACCTACTGATAACCGCCGAGAACGAGGGCAACAGCCCCCGGCGCGGCCGCGAAGGCGCCGAGGTAAGCCACGTCCACGACGACTTTCCGCTCTACCACCGCGACTGGGAGCAGGTGTTCTCGGAGTTGGGGGCCGCGCAACTCCTCTGCGAACCCGGAAAGCGTGACACGGTGCGCGTTTTCCGCGTCCTCTGACCCGCCACACCGTCGGAACGGGGACTCGCGTCCGATACCTCTCCGGACATTTTCACGCGTCCCACAAGTTTTTTAGGCTGGCCTAAAACAACCGGGTTGCACGGAGATACTGATGACGAAAACCCAGTCGATTGCCGACCGATGTCGGGACGCGAACTGCGACCTCGTGCGGTTGCTGTTCGTGACCCAGAGCGGGGCGATACGCGCCCACGCGGTGGACGCCTCGAAGGTCGAAACCGCCGTCGAGGACGGCGTGACGCTCTCCCAGTTGGTGCAGACGTACAACGCGCTCGGCGTCCGGGACAAAGACGGGCGGTTCGACGCCGCCGGAGAGGTCCGACTCTGCCCCGACCCCGAGACGTTCCGGGCGCTCCCCTACGCCGAGCGCACGGGGGCGATGCTCTGCGACGTGGAAACGCTCGACGGCGACCCGTGGACCGTGGACCCGCGCTCGTCGCTCCGGACGTTCGTCGAGCGACTGCGGGCCGACGGACTCGCGCCCGAAGTCGCGTTCGAGAGCGAGTTCCACCTGTTCGAAACTGACGACGACGGGACCGTCAGCAAGGTGGACGAACGCGGAGCGTACCTGACCAAGAGTACCCGCGAGACCCACGAGACCGTCTTGGCGACGATAGACGCGCTGAAGGCGCAGGACGTCGCCGTCGAGAAGTATTACCCCGAGTACGCGGCCGGGAAACACGAAATCGTCACGGGCCACGCCCTGGGCGTCCGGGCGGCGGACGAACACGTCCTCCTACGCGAGACGGTCGATAGCGTCGCCCGCGACCACGGCTACCGCGCCACGTTCCTCCCGAAACCGTTCGACCACGCGACGAACGGCTGTCACGTCCACCTGTCGCTGTGGGACGAGACCAACCGCTTCTACGACGAGGAGGGGCTGAGTCGGACAGCCCGGCAGTTCGTCGCGGGGGTTTTGGACCACGCGCCCGCGCTCGTCGCGCTGACCGCCCCGACCGTCAACTCCTACGCCCGCTTGCGTCCCCAACTCGGCGCGACCGCGTTCGTCTGCTGGGGACGGGGGAACCGCGAGGCCCTCGTCCGCGTGCCCGCGACGGGCCAGTCCGACGACGCCGAGGCGACGCGGGTGGAGTTCCGCGCGGCCGACAACACCGCCAACCCGTACCTCGCCCTGCTGGGGTTGCTCGCGGCCGGATACGACGGTATCGAGCGCGAACTCGCGCCCCCTGAACCGGTCTCCATCGACCCCGGCACCCTCTCGGCGGCGGCGCGCCGAGACCGGGGTATCGACCGACTCCCCCGGACGCTGGGCGCGGCGCTCGACGCGCTCGAAGCCGACGAGGTGCTGCGCGACGCGCTCGGGACGGACCTGTTCGAGACGTACCTCGGCGTCAAGCGGAGTCACTGGGACGCATTCACCGACAGTGCGGTCTCTTGGGAGCGCGAGCGACTCCGGAACGTGTACTGAGGCGAGAAGGCGGCGTTTCGACGGCCGACGGGAGCCGAGCGTCACAGGGTGTGACGGACCGGCTCGTACGGCTCTTCCAGATACTCCATGTCGGAGTCCGACAGCGAGATGTCGAGGGCTTCGACGGCCTGTTCGAGGTGTTCGATGCTGGTCGTTCCGACGACCGGCGCGTCCACGACGTCCTTGTGGAACAGCCACGCGAGCGCAATCTGTGCCATCGTCACTCCGTTCTCGTCGGCGAGTTCAGCGACGCGCTCGTTGATTTCCCGGCCGTTCCCCTCCAGATACGGGTAGAGGTCGGTGTAGTCGTTGGTCCGTCCCCTCGCGGTGGTCTCCAGTTCGGCGTGGGGCCGAGCCAGATACCCCTTCGCCAGCGGACTCCACGGCAGTACTCCGACACCGTTCTCGCGACAGTACGGGAGCATCTCGCGCTCCTCCTCGCGGTACAGGAGGTTGTAGTGGTTCTGCATCGAGACGAATGACTGGAGTCCGAGCGCCTCGCTTCGGCGTCGCGCCTCGGCCAACTGATAAGCCAGCGTCGTGCTCGCGCCGACGTACCGGACCGACCCCCGGCGCACTGCGTCGTCGAGCGTCCGGAGCGTCTCCTCGACGGGCACCTCGTCGTCCCACCGATGGGTCTGATAGAGGTCGATGGTGTCCACGCCGAGTCGGTCCAGACTGTTCGAAAGCTCC
Organism: Halorussus sp. MSC15.2; assembly: GCF_010747475.1. NCBI lineage: Archaea > Methanobacteriati > Methanobacteriota > Halobacteria > Halobacteriales > Haladaptataceae > Halorussus > Halorussus sp. MSC15.2. The sequence goes on from NZ_VSLZ01000002.1 coordinate 754,157, forward strand.
TGCTCGATGGCCTTTCGGGAGAGACCTCGGGCGTTCGGGTTCGACTCGTCCATCTCGCCGAACACCTTCGTCGCGACGACGAGTCGGTCGCGGTCGTAGCCGTCGATGGCCTCGCCGAGAATCTCCTCGCTGCCGCCCTTCGAGTAGACGTTCGCGGTGTCGAAGAAGTTGACGCCGAGGTCGATGGCCCGGTCGATAATCTCGCGGCTCTCGTCCGAGTCGAGCATCCACTCCTTCCCGTCACCGAACCCGAGACAGCCGAGACAGATGCGACTGACCGACAGTCCGATGTCGCCGAGAGTCGTGTACTCCATGGCTCAAATCGCTCCGCTTCGGATGTCGGCGATGCGCTGGCGGTCGTAGAGTCGCTCGTCCTCGCCGAACTCGTCGGGGAACAGTTGCTTGGCGGTCCGCTCGGTCTTCGAGAGGTTCATGATGGGACCCTGATACATGCTGCCCGCGGGGTAGACGTCTCCGTTCTGGACCGCGGTCAGAGTGCTCGCGGTGTCGTGTCCCCGGAGGAACTCGAGGTACGTTGAGCGGAACTCCTCGGCGGTCCGGTGCTGGTCGGTGTAGAACATCAGCACCTCCGGGTCTATCTCCAGCAGCGGTTCGTAGTCTATCGTGCCCCGGTCGGACGTGAACGTCGAGATGTCCGACCCCGCGAGCGCGTCGCCGATGCCGAGGTCGTTCCAGTGTTTGTACGCCGTCCGGTCGCCGAGTCGGTACGGGTAGTACTTCTCCGGTTCTGTAGACGCCGGGGAGAGCAGCGCGACGGATGGTCGCTCGTCCGGGAGTCGGTTCGTGATTTCGCCGATAACTTCGTCGTGGTACTGCGAAAAGGCCTCGTATCGGTCGGTCCGCTGGAACACCTGCGCGACCTTCTCGAACGCCTCGTAGAGGTCGTAGTAGGGGTAGTCCTCGTGCCACGAGTAGGTCGAGAAACTCGTGTTCCCACAAAGCGGGCCGACGTTCGTGGCTATCTCCTCGACGTCGGCCTGCTTCCAGTTCGGGATGAGGTTCGTCATGTAGTTGGGGTCGATGAAGTGGACGTCGGCGTCGAGGTCGTAGAACAGTTCCTTCGAGATGCCGTCCTGCCAGAGCGAGGTCATCTCGTCGGTATCGACCGAGAGCTGGGGAACGTCGTCGTAGTGGTGCGTGCGGTACTCGCCCGTGAGGACGACGGCGAGCGGCGGTTCTAACCCGAGCGCGATACCCATGTCCGCCCAACTCGCGTTCTCCGCGACCCACGCCTCCGGGACCTGCTCGAACGTCACGTCGCCGACCGGCGGTAGGGTGACGGAGTACGAGGCGTCCTGCGTGGTCTTCTCGGTCGTTTCTGTCGTGCTATCGGTCGTTGTGGTGTCGGCCGCGGTCGTCGTCTCCTCGGTCGTCGCGTCCCCGCCGGACCCGCCGGTACAACCCGCGAGGGCCGCGATACCGACTGCTACGCTACCTTTCAGGAACCGTCGTCGCGTCAAGTCACCGTCTGAGCTATCGACCATGATTTTTAGGCCGACCTAAAAGCAATTAATCGCTTCGGTTTAGGTCGGCCTAAAATACGTTACAGTCTACTTTACAGAACGCACTGATAAGTCTCTCGAAACCGCTCGCCGAGTTCGGGCGATGTTCGACCGTGAGACCCGGTCAGTGGTCCCGACGGTCGCCGAACTCCGACAGCGGATTCGGCACGGTGCCGTGGCCCCGCACCTTCGGCCGAGTGCTGAAGTCCTGATAGCCGTAGTCCACGATGCGGTTGCGGTTGAGACAGTGCTTGGTGAACCGGGGCCGAAACAGGTCGAACGTCTCGAACCTGTCGTCGAGACCGGGGAATTGGGCCTGATAGCGCTCGATGGCCGACCGGACCTGCCCCCAGAATCGTTCCTCGTCGTACCCCTCTCGGCGCGCCAGCAGGTCGGCGACGTACCGGAAGACGCCGACGAACAGCGTCCCGAAGACGTGCTGGCAGAGCGGTTCGGGCGGGAGACGGTGGAGGATGTGGTGGTCGTACCGCTCGTCGTCGCGCAGGTCGTCCGCGAGTACCTCGTCCAGTTCCGGCAGGTCGCGGTCGGTGATGGCCACCTCGTCCACGAAGTCCTTGACCGCGATTCGGGTCGGCACGCCGCCCTCGTGGACGAGGACGACGTTCGTCCCGTGGGGCATGAACACCGTGCCGTACTTGTAGAGGTAGTGAACCAGCGGGTGAAGTAGAACGTCGAACAGTCGGTCGAGCCACTCGCTCAGTTCCAGTCCGCAGCGCTCAACTAACTTCGAGACCAGCGGCGTGCCGTCGAAGTCCTCGTGGAGGAGCGCCGCGAGCGTCAGGGGGCGTTCGCCGTCCTCGACCATCGAGACGACGCTCTCGCGCCAGACGCACCCGAGGAGTTCGTGGAACTGGTAGGGTGCGTCGTCGAACGCCGAGAAGTACGGGTGTTCGTAGTTGACGCTGGCGACTTCGCCCGGCAGGAGCAGGTCGCAGTCGTCCCGGAGGAACGCGTCGCCGTCGCGTACTCCCTTGACGAACTCGGTCACGCGCGGGGCGGCCTCGGCCTGTTCGCCCAGAATCCCGCGGTAGACGTTGGTGTTCAGCACTCGAATCGGGAGTTTGACGTGGCGCTTCGTCGGGTCCGAGACGTTAGAGAACGTCCGAATCGACTGTTGGGGAAGGTACTCGTCCGGAGCCTCGCCGAGCGGAACGATGGCGTCGTCGGCGATGTCGCCCGCGAACAACTGGACCACGCTGTCGTTCCACTGCCAGTCGTGGACCGGCAGGAAGTGGTAGTTCTCGGGGTCGAGTCCCTCGTCGGCAAGCGTCGCCCGGAACGCGCCGACCGTGTCGCCCAACTCCGACTCCAGCAGGTCGTCACGGTCCAATCCCTCGACTGCGGAGAACGTCGCCCGGTCCCGCCGCGCGGCGACCCACGAGAGGCGCTGGCGTCGCTTGGACTCGGGCGCGTACCGCAGGTAGTCGTCGTAGCCGAACCCGACCCGGCCCTTGTTGTAGGTGAACCACGGGTGGCCCTCCATCTCGCCCTCTACCTCGGCGTAGGGGAGGTCGAGTATCGAGGCGTCGGCGGGCGCGTCGGCCTTCCTCGCGCGGATGTGGGCGTCCGCGACGAGGGTGTTGCGGTACTCGCGGACGAGGTGGGCCGCGGTCGTCGGGTCGATGCCGACGTACTCGCGTGCGTCCAGCAGGAACCGGAGCGGGTCGGTCGCCTCGGTCCAGTCGTCGGCGTCCGTCGCTTCGCCGTCGGCCGAGACATCCGTCGATTCGCCGACGCCCCGGCGGAACACCGACCCCTCGCGGACCCGGTAGCTGTCGAGTGGGCGAGACTGCGCGTCGAAGCGGTACTCGACGCCGCCGTCGAGTCGGAGGCGGTATCGCGTCCACGACTCGCCGGGGTCGGACTCGTCGGCCGGGACCGTCCCGGCGCGTGCGGGAGTAATCAGGTCCTCGTAGCAGAACTCCGCGAGGATTTTCCGGAGCAGGTCGCGCTCGACCGTCTCCCACGTCTCGGCGTTCAGCGCGGCCCGGAGCGCGTCGAAGTCCTCCATCGTCACTCGCCCTCCGGGGCGGCGGACTCGGGGTCCCTTGCCCTCGCACCCTCGCGGCCGGTGTCCGCGTCGCGCCGACCGCGGCCGCGCCGGTTCACGAACTGTTCGACCGCGAAGTCCTGATACACCGTGTCGGCGTCCTCGGGGTAGACCTCCCGACCGACCAATCGATTCACGATGCGGGAGTTACGGTAGCACCCCAGTCCGAGGTCCGGCGCGCCGACGCCGTGGCTGTGGAGGTCGCCGTTCTGGACGAACACGTCGCCAGCCACGTCGTCGAGGACGAGGCGGTGGTCCTCCGTGACTCGATACCGACCCTTCTCGTCCCAGCCGATTCGGTCCTCGATGGGGGCGAGGAACTCGGGGACCGGTCGGTGGTAGCCCGTCCCGAGAATCACCACGTCGCTCTCGTGGACGAACGACTCGTCGGTCTGCCACTGACGGCAGTCGAGTCGGTAGTTCGCGCCCGGTTCGCTCGCCTCGCCCGCGTCGATAGCGTCGATGTCCTCGACCTCGGTCATGGCGAACAGTCCAACGTCCGGGTCCCGGTCACCGACCGACCGCTCGTACAGCAGGTCGTAGACGGCGGCGCTGGTCTCGGGGTCGATTCCCTTGTAGAGCAGGTCCTGCTCAGCCCGAATCTCGTCCTTTCGGTCGTCGGGGAGGTCGTAGAAGTACTCGACGTACTCGGGCGTGAAGTGCTGTAGGCCGAGCTTTGAGTACTCCATCGGGAAGAACCCCTCCGACCGCGTGAGCCAGTCGAGACGGTAGTCGGCGTCCGATTGGCGGTCCAGCAGGTCGTGGAACACCTCGGCCGCGCTCTGGCCCGACCCGACCACCGTAATCGAGTCGGCGTCGAGACACCGGTCGCGTCGGAACCGGTACTCGGCGGTGTGGAACACGTCGTTCTCGGGGTGGCCCCGCAGGTCCTCGGGGACGAAGGGGCGACTCCCGACGCCGAGCGCGAGGTTCCGGGCGCGATAGGTCCGTTCCTCGCCGGTCGCGGGATTCTGCGCGGTCACGACGAAGTGGCCGTCGGTTCCATCTTCGCCGCCTCTACGGCCGTCCATCGCCCCTTCACTCCCCCGCTCGCCGCCTCCATCGCTTTCCACCCACGCCACGCTCTCGACCCGGCGACCGAACCGGCAGGTCCCGAGGCGTTCGGCGACCCACCGGAGGTAGTCGTCGTACTCCCGGCGGGGAATCTGGAACGTCTCGTAGAAGTAGAACTCGTAGAGGCGGTCGCGCTCCCGGAGGTAGTTGAGGTAGCTGTGAGGGTTGGTCGGGTCCGCCATCGTCACGAGGTCCGCGAGGAACGGGACTTCCAGCGTGGTCCCCTCTATCAGCATCCCCTCGTGCCACGCGAACTCGTCGTCCTGTTCGAGGAAGAGCGCGTCTACCTCGGCGTTCGCCCCGTCGAGGAGCGCCGCGAGTCCGAGGTTGAACGGGCCGAGTCCGACGCCGATAACGTCTCGAATCCGGCTCATGCAGACACCTCCCGCTCGAACCGGTCGCGCTCGCAGACCATCAGCAGCGCCGTCTTCTCGTCCATCTCGATTTCGCGCCGGGGTTCGAAACCGCACTGCTCGAAGACGTGATGGACGATTTCGTTTCGCACGTCGGGTTCGGCCACCACGCGCTCGGTCTCGCCGTGCCGGAACTGCATCTCGACGACCGCGCGGAGGAGGGGTTCGGCGTAACCCTGCCCGAGATACTCGGGCGGTCCGACGAGCAGGTGGACGCCTCGGTCCGCGGCGTCGGCGTCGTAGTGGGCCGCGACGGGGTCGTCCGCCGCCCAGTAGCACTCCCAGTAGCTCATCGGCACGTGGTCGAGGTGGCCGACGTAGGGCGTCAGGTGGTCGTCGGCCAACTTCTCGGCCAAGGCGTCGCGGAACACCGGGAGCGGGTCGTCCAACTGCCAGTAGGGCAGGACGTGGTCCTCGTTGAGCCACGCGTGGAGCATCCCGAGGTCGGCCATCTCGGCCTGCCGGAACGAGACCGTCTTGCGTATCTCGTCGTCGTACGTCTGGAAGTCGTACTGCGCGGCGACGACGCCACCGGCCCCGGTCATCGCCCACTCACCTCCGACTCGGTCGCAGAGCCGCGCTGGGTCTCGGTCACGAGCGGGTTGGTCACGTCGGCGTACACCGACTGGTTCTCCAGCGAGCCGACCAGTTCGTCCATGTCGTGGAACCGCGTGAGCAGGTTCGCCTTGCACGGCAGGGTCGCGTCTTCGAGCAGGCCGTCCAACAGCGACGACGACTCGCGGTCGAACCGCCGGCAGCGCTCCAACTCCTCGCGCAGAATCCCGAGCAGGTCGCGTTCGTCGGCCAGCCCCGCGGTCCCGAACGCGTTAACGACGCCGAACAGGTTGTTGAGCACGACGTAGTACCGGATTCGCTCGTCGGCGACCGCGTCGGGACAGACGGTGTCGGCGCGCTCGCCCACGCCGGGGAGCAGAGCGTCCACGTCGTCGTACTGGGACTCGGGGAAGTAGTAGCCCTGGTTGTCCCGGTAGTAGAACTCGTCCGGGTAGCCGTCCGCGAGCGCGAGGACGCTATTCTGCTGGTGGGCCTCGACGCCGACCCCGCGTTCGAGGTAGAGCCACAGAATCGGCCGGAGCGAGCGTTCGAGATACCGACGGAACCAGTCCCGACTGACCGCCTCGGTCGAGCGCCCCTCGCGCTCGGCGAGGGTCTCGATTATCTCGCCCAACCGCGACCCGTCGCCCGCGATGCGGTCCTGGCAGAGCGCGACCACCGGACCTGCGTTCTCGGCGTCCGCGCCCCGGAAGGCGTTCTCGCGCAGGACGACCTCGAACCCGGACTCGGCACCCTCGCCGACCGTCAGCGTCAGCGAGGCCGGGTCGCGCACGACGTGGAAGTCGGGGAACCGCTCGCGGAGGTCGTCGCCGAGTTCGGTGTCCAGCAGTTCCGCGACGGCGACCCCGCGGTCGAGTTCCGGCCGCTTGTTGGTGCGCTCGGAGTTAGTAATCCGGACGTTGAGCGACCCCTTGACCATGAACGGGGCGTCGGGCGCGTAGAGCGTCCGGACCGAACTCGTCGGGTAGAACTCCCGGCCGACACGGCCCAGCGACTCCAGTCCGTCCCCCAGATGCGCCTGCACGTGGTCCTGTTCGAGCAGGTAGTCGGCCTGCCACGGGTGGACCGGAATCAGCACGTCGTCGCTCTCGACGTGGGCGGCGACGAACGACTCGGGCACCGCGGGGTCCTCGCGGAGCGCCGACTTCACCCACTCGCTCGCGGCGTCGGCGCTCCCGGCATCGACTTCGGCGGTCGCGCCGAGCGCCGAGTCCTGCCAGACGAGGTCGGGGTCGGCCCGGAAGTAGTGGAGCGAGAACGACCCCTCCAACTCGGGGGCGTAGGTCGGCGACTCGTGGGGCGGGATGCCTTGCCGACTCTTCGGCGTCGGATGCAGGAGGTGGCCGAACACCAGCGACTGCTCGGCCTCGCGGAACGTCGTGTCGAAGCCGTAGAGTCGGTCGGTATCGTCGCGCCGGGCCTCCACGAACCGGGCGACGTTCTTGCAACTCCGAATGACCCGCAGGAGGAGTTCGTCGCGGTTCCCGGCGTCGTCGCGGGCCAGCGAGAGTTCCTCGGTCACGAGCGACGCCAGCGTGACGTAATCGAGTTCGAGCGTCCGGTCGCCGCGTCGGTAGTAGCCCGGCAGGTCGAACAGGTGTCGGTCGGTCGGCGACCGATACCGTAGCGGGACGAACAGAGTGATTCCCTGCTCAGGCAGGGGAGCGCGAACGACGCGCTCGCGGCCGCGGGTCGGCGCGGGCGTGTCCGCGGCGTCCACGACCTCGTAGTCGCCGGTCTCCCGGAGGTAGCAGTTGAGGAAGCTGTGCACCGTGGCGGACTCTGCGATTGCTGTCGGATTCATCGTCGGAGTTGTCTGTCTGCGACCGCGATGGTTCGCGCGCGATTCCTGACGGCGTCGAGCACGTCGGCGACACGTTCGACGGTCGTCTTCGGGTTCAGCAGGGTGAACTTCAGGGCGGTCGTCCCACGGACCTCGGTGCGCCCGACCACGGCGTCCCCGTTCCGCAGCAGCGCCGCTCGGACCGCGGCGTTGAGCGGGCCGACCTCCTCGTCGCCGACGCTCCCGGGGCGATACCGGAAGACGACCGCGTTGAGCGTCGGGTCGTTGAGTACCTCGAAGTCGGGCGCGTCGGCCAGCAGAGCGGCCGCCTCGTCGGCGAGGGTGAGCGTGGAATCGACCAGTTCGGCGAGTCGTTCCCGGCCGAGCGTCCGGAACGTGACGTAGGGCTTGAGAGCGTCGAACCGCCGGGTGGTCTGGACCGACTTCGAGACCAAGTTCGGCGCGGCGAGGTCGGCGTCCTCGGGGTTGAGGTACGCCGCCGACCGCTCGACGAGGTCGAATCGGTCGCCGTCCCGGAGGAGGAGCGCTCCGCAACTGATGGGCTGGTAGAACAGTTTGTGGAAGTCCACCGACAGCGAGTCGGCGCGCTGGATTCCGTCCAGTTTCTCGCGGTGGGTCTCCGAGAGCGCGAGCGCCCCGCCGTAGGCCGCGTCCACGTGGAACCAGAGGTCGTGTCGCTCGGCCCGGTCGGCCAGTTCGTCGAGCGGGTCGATGCTGCCGAAGTCGGTCGTGCCCGCGGTCCCGACGAGCGCGAACGGTTCGCGCTCGCGCTTCCGGAGGTCGGCGAGGGTCGCGTCGAGCGCCGTGGTGTCCATCCGATGGTCGCCGTCGGTCGGGACTGTCACGACCGCGTTCTCGCCGAGACCGAGGTGGGCGGCGGCCTGCTTCGCGGTGAAGTGGGCCGCCTCCGAACAGAGGATGCGCATCGCTTTGGCCTTGTGCGGCAGGCCGGTCTCCTCGACGCGGCGACCGAACCGTTCGCGGGCGAACCAGTTGCGGGCCAGCAGGAGGGCCTCGAAGTTCGACTGGGTGCCGCCGCTGGTGAACACGCCGTCGCCGTCGGGACCGTAGCCGAACAGGTCGCAGAGGCGGTCCACCATCCGGCGTTCGACGTGGGTGGCGGCGGGACTCTGGTCCCACGAGTCGAGCGACTGGTTCGTGGCGGCGATAGCGGTCTCGGCCGCGAGCGCGGGCACCAGCGGCGGGCAGTGGAGGTGTGCGACGCAACTCGGGTCCGCGACGCCGACCGAGTGCGACAGGATTCCCTCGCCCACTTCTTCGACGGTCTCGGCGAGGGGTTGGCCCTCGTCGGGGAGGCACTCGACCGCGCCGAACCGGTCGTCGAGGTCCGTCGGAGATGCCCCCGAGTAGGGCGTCGCGCTCTCGGAGACCGCCTCGACGACCGCGGCGCTGGCCCGCTCGACGGCCTCCCGATAGGCGTCGTTCCCGGACTCGGTGCCGAGGAACAGGCTGTCGGCGTCCGTCATGGCGACCCGTCGGCGGTTTCGGAGACGGCGGCTTCGACCGCCTCGCGGAAGATTCGACCGACGTCCTCGACCTGCTCCTTCGAGACGACTAGCGGGGGTAAGAACCGGACGGTCGCTCCCTCGCGGCCGCCGAGTTCCACGATTAGCCCGCGCTCGAAACACGCCGTCTGGACGGTCTCCGCGAGGTCGGCGTCGGGCGGACGCGCGCCGAGGGCGTCGGGGTCGGCCGCGGCGTCCACCATCTCGGCCCCGAGCATCAGTCCCCGGCCCCGAACGTCGCCGACCGCGTCGAACCGGTCGGCCGCGGCGTCGAGGTGGTCGCGCAGGCGCTCGCCCATCCGCTCGGCGTGACTCGGCAGGTCGTTGTCCACGATGTACTCGATGGTCGCTCTCCCGGCGGCCATCGCCAACTGGTTGCCCCTGAAGGTGCCGGTGTGGGCACCCGACTCCCACTCGTCCAACTCCTCGTCGTAGAGCGTCACCGCGAGCGGAAGCCCGCCGCCGACCGCTTTCGAGAGCGTCACCACGTCGGGCGTGATGTCGGCCCGCTCGAAGTCGTAGAGTTCGCCGGTCCGGCCGAGTCCCGACTGGATTTCGTCCACGACGAGGGGCACGTCGTGTTCGCGGGTGATTCGGCGCATCTCCCGAAGCCACTCGGCGGGCGGGGCGACGGACCCGCCCTCGCCCTGCGTCGGTTCGAGGACCATCGCCGCCGGGTCCGTGAAGCCGCGCTCCGGGTCGTCGAGCAGGCGCTCGACGTACTCGCTGGCGACCTCGTGACCGTCCTCGCCGACGCCGAAGGGACAGCGGTACGGGTAGGGGTACGGCAAGTGGTGGACGTTCCCCATCGTCCCGGGAATCGTCTCCTTGGGGTCGGTGTCGCCCATCAGGCCGAGCGACCCGTGGGTCATCCCGTGGTAACCGCCGCGGAACGAGAGGACCGAGCGGTTGCCGGTCGCGGTCTTGGTGAGTTTCAGGGCGGCCTCGACGGCGTCGGTGCCCGCGGGACTACAGAACTGAATCTTGGCCGACTCGGCGAACTCGTCGGGGAGGCTGTCGAAGAGGGTGTCCACGAACGCCTCCTTGACGGGCGTCGTGATGTCGAGGGTGTGCATCGGCCGGTCGGCCGCCATCGCGTCTTCGATGGCCTCGACCACGACCGGATGGTTGTGACCGAGGTGGAGCGTGCCCGCCCCGGCGAGGCAGTCGTAGTAGGTGTTGCCGTCGGCGTCGGTGACTTCGACGCCGCGTGCCTCTCGTATCGCCATCGGGAGGTATCGCGGGTAGCTCCGCGCTCCCGACTCTCGCTCGGCCTGTCTATCGAGCAGTCTGTCGTTCGACGCGCCGGAGTAGTCCATCTCAGACCAACTCCCCGACGGTCGGTGGTCGGTACGTCGTCTGTCCGTCTCGGGACGCGGTTGGTCGCATCACGAGTTTTAGGCCGACCTAAAAATTGAAAAGTATTTCCCTCCGTTCAGGTATATGTATTTTAGGTGGGCCTAAAATCTGACTGTCGTCGGAGAGTCGTTGGGACACAGCGTCGCGGCGTGAGCGAGTCTCCGAATTCCGTGCATTCACGGCTTCACTTTGGGAATCCCGCGGACGTCACTGATTCAACTGACGAGTCGTTTGGAAAGACGGAACGACGCGCGCAGAGAGGTGACTGCTCCCCCTTTAAATATCGGGGCCGAGGACTGCGAAAACACTGGTTGCTACGGAGGTTCGATTGTGCGAACGGACCTGCCGTGTCGCTCACGGAGTTCGTCGGCGTCCTCGTTACGACGTAGCGGAGACCGAGGGGCCTGCTCGACGAGCACCCGCATCGTGACCGCGTAGAAATCGCTGGCGGGACGGTTACAAAATCCGCAAAACGGGAGTTCGCTTATATCCGGCCGACGTTCTCGACTTCCACGCTCTCGACGCCCTCGACGTTCGAGAAGTTCTCCTCGACGGCCTCGGTCCCGCCCGTGTCGTCCGGGACGATGACCGTCGGCAGCAGGGCGACGAGTCCGAACGCGACGTCGTCGCGCTCGAAGCCGTTGATTTTGGCTCCCTCGGGAAGCGAATCCTCGAGCGTCTCCTGCAGTTCGTCGAGGTCGATTTCGGGGCTTTGCGGCATGACCTTGATTTTAGCAGCTACCTTTCCCATGGTTACGGTCCCATAAACCCGCAGTCGGGGCACTCGTAGAGGTTGCTCTGCTTGCGGCACTTGGCGCAGCGGTAAATCTGCTGCCCGCAGTCGGGGCACTTGAACGACGCCGCGTTCGTCCCGGAGATGTTTATCCCACAGGAGACGCACCGTCGCGCCTGCGTCTGTTTGGACTGACTCATACCCTCTCATTCCCGTGCGCGACTTTAAACCGTTTCGATAGCACGTCCGCCGGCCGACCGGCGTTCGGCCGAGTGCGGCCGCTACGTCCCGGCGCGACCCACTCCCTGCCGGTGGTTCTCCCCCGATTTACTCCGATAGTCGGTCAGAAACGCGAAACGTGATTCTTAAGGGGCGAACGAGCGACGTTTCGGGTATGAGTGAAGAACAAGAGGCCGACGTGGCCGACGACGAGGAACAAACCGACGTCGAAGACGAGACTACCGAGGGACTCCAGCGAGGCGACTTCGTCCGTCTGGACTACACTGCGCGCACCGTAGAGGACGGCAACATCGTAGACACGACCGACCCCGAGGTCGCCGAGGAAGAGGGTCTCGACGAGGAGGAGCGCGAGTTCGAACCGCGCGTCATCGTCCTCGGCGAAGGTCACATCTTCGAGAGCGTCGAAGAGGCCATCATCGGCGAGGAAGTCGGTCACTCCGGCAGCACGACCATCCCCGCCGAGGAGGCGTTCGGCGAGTACGACGCCAACGAGGTCAAGACCGTCAGCGCCAACAAGATTCCCGAAGACGAGCGCTACCCCGGCGCACACGTCGACGTGGATGGCCAGCACGGTCACGTCGAGACCATCATCGGCGGCCGCGCTCGCGTGGACTTCAACCACCCGCTCGCGGGCGAGGACATCGAGTACGACTACGAAATCGTCGGCGAGGTCGACGACCGCGTCGAGCAGGCGCAGGGTCTCATCTCGATGTACATCGACGCGGACCTCGACATGTGGATTCAGACCGACGAGGTCGAAGAGGAGACGGTCGTCGAATCCGACGACGAAGAGGGTGAACCCGAGACCGAAACCGAGACGGTCGAGAAGGAGACCCTCTACATCGAGAGTACCCCGCAACTGGCGATGAACCAGCAGTGGATGTTCCAGAAGCAGCAGATTGCCCAGAACGTCATGGACCAACTGGACCTCGACCGCGTCATCGTGCAGGAGACCATCGAGGGCGGCGGCATGGGTCCGATGGGCGGCATGATGGGCGGCGGCATGGGCGGCGCCGACCTCGAAGAAGCGCTCGAAGACGCCGACGTGGACGAGGAAGAAATCGTCGAGGAACTCGAAGGCGACGCCGAAGCGACCGAGGAGTAATCCCCTTCCCGTTCCTGTCTTCTTTTTTGCCGATAGCGTCGCGTCTCGACCGCTCCACCAGTCCTAACTCACAGAAAGTCCCGAACGCGCGAACTAGCCCATACGGAACGGCCGATGGGAGAAGCGAGGAGTGATTCGGCGACCGGAAGGCCGAACGTTCGACCGGAAGAGAATCGACTCTTTCGAGGGGAGGGCCGACCGCCAGCGGGGCGGAGGGCCGAGCGAATCTCGGGGGACTGAACGACTCTGCGCTCGATGGGCCGAACGAGAGCGGTAGCGCCAGCGGGGACCAAACCGCGGGCGGTATCGCAGACGGTGCCGCGCGAGGGAGGGCGAACGAAGGCCGTGAGAGACCTGACGGGGACCGCAGGGCGACCTGAATAGTCGAGAGGGCGGAAGGTCGGGGGACGGGTGGCTTAGTTTGGGGAGGTCGGTTACGACCTCCACTTCTGTCTACACCGTCGGCCGTATTCAACTCTATTAGGATACTATCGATACTACGCTAACAAAGGATAGTATAGAAACAATCCATACTATCGGAACCGACGGCCAGCACGAAACGCGTCGAAGGCAGAAGGCGGGCTTAGAGGTCCCGAACTTTGTGCCGGAACGCGCGGAGAGCGTCCGCGCCGGTCTCGGTGAGGAGTACCTGCTTGCGGCGGCCGACGTCCTCGATTTCGACGTAACCGTCTTCGAGCAGCGGGTCGACGACGTTCGCGTTCAGGAGCGCGAACTTGGCCTTGTCGTTCGCGGGGTCGTTGTCGGCGATGAACGCGAGTTCCTGTTCCTCGGCGTACTCGATGAGGTCCTTCTTCTTCACGGTGTAGGTCTCGGTGTTCGCGTCCGCGAGGAAGTCCATGACCGCGACTTGGTCCGTCGTCGGCGACTCGATGGGGTAGGACGGGAGGACTTCGTCGTCCTCGTAGCCGTGACTCCGGAGTCGTTCGCGGTCGGGATACTCCTCGGGGTGGACGTAGTACGCGGTGGCGTCGGTCGCCATGCACGCGATGGCCGCGCCGACCGCCGAGAGTTTCGACCCGCTGGAGACGTTCACGCGAACGATGTCGTCGGCATGGTCGGCCGTCAACGTGGTCACGACACCTAGCACGTCGTAGATGTCGAACACGTCCACGCTCCGAGTCCGGACCGAGACCCCGAGGTCGTCCAACTCCGACCGCAAGTCGTCGTGGAACTCCGGCCCGCTTCCGGGGTCGTCGTGTTCGAGGAGGTAGAGTACGTCGACGTTGTGCCTGCGAACAGGACCGACGATGCGGTCGTACTCGAACCCGAGCGGGGCGATGTGGACCTCGTCTATCGTCTGCATGGGTGACAGGTCGATGGCCGCGTGCGTCGGGCTTAAGTTCTCGGCATCGCGGTCGTTCGAAGCACGGCCACCCGGAGCGGGGACGCTTCGACAGTTATACGCTCCTGTCACGTCAGCAGCACAGTATGACTACGCGGACAGGCGACACAGCCTCGCTCCTCGGACGACTGCAGAAGGAGGTCAGCGACTGGAGCGAAGCGAACTTCGGCGACCAACCCGACGTGAATCCGCTTCTCGGGACCGGAGAGGAAGCGGGTGAACTGGCAGACGCGCTCAATCTCGACGCAGCGCCGGACGAGGAGGAACTGGACGCCGTCGGCGACGTGCTCGTCTACTTGGCAGACGTCTGCGCGCGGCGGGACCTCGACCTCCGGTCTGCCTACGAGACCGCCCGAGACCGCGAGCCAGTACACGACGAGTTCTTCCGGGAGTGGACGGCCGCGCGCGGCGAGTTCGAGCGGTCCGTGTTGAAGCAGCGCCAAGGCATCCGCCTCGACGAGGACCGAGTCGGCGGCGCCGCCGAGCGGACCGCCGCGGCGCGGATGCTGTGCGTCCTCGAACGGTTCGCAGAACACCGCGGCTACTCGCTGGCCGACTGCATCGACTGTGCGTGGTACGACGAGGTCATCGACCGCGAGTGGGAGAGCACGTACACGAATTGACGGCCATTGCACCCGTTCGGACACCGGCTACTGCGCCTCGAACACCCGTATCTGACGAACGCACGGCGGAGCGAGTGAGCATCGACCTGCTACGCGATGTCGCGACTCGTGTCGATGCGCACCGACTCCGCGAGTTCGAGTTTGATGGTCTCTGGGAGCGCCCGGCCGCCGCGGAACTTCGGCACGGCGAGGCGGGTCTCGACGGTGTCGCCCGAGTACTCGGTGTGCAACTGGAACACCACGTCGGCGACGTGCTCGGTCACGTCTCGGGTGTCGGGCACCGACCGGCCGTCGAGGCAGTGCAGAATCGCGACGCCTTCGGTGTTGTGGAGGTGGTTCTGGAGGTCGTTGAGAAAGTTTCGGTAGCGACCCTCGTCGCGTTTCTCCAGCAGGTCTACCGGGTCGATGACGAGGTTCGAGTCCTCCGGGAGACGACGAAAGAGGCGCTGGGAGTGGTCCAGCGGGGCGTCGCCCGGGACGTGGCGCACATCGGGCGACCCGGTGTGTCCGGGGGTGCGCTCCAGCGCTTTGGTTACGGCGGTCTCGTCGCGGTCGGTCGAGAGATAGAGCGTCTGGCGGGCAGAGGTGAACTCGTAGAGCAACAACTCCGCCTGACTCGCAGGTGGTGCCGACAGCGAGACGATACTCCCCCTCGGCAGTCCGCCGTCGAGTTTCCTATCTAACACCTCGATACCCGTCGAAAGACGCCGTGACACGTATTTGCACGATTACGGAACGTTGTTTCATAAGTATTTGGGCTGGAGTGCTGACACGATACCGTCGTGAGCGGCGCGCACCCGCCCGCTCGACAGCGGTTTTCCTCCCGATGCGTCGCCGGTCACTGATGGTCCGATTTCAACTTCCGGTACGACGCCGAGGACCGGAGCGTCGAGTAGACGACCGACCCCGTCCGGCGGGTCGTCGGCCCGCGAAACGACCGCGCCCACGACCGGCGTGTCGAGTTCGCGAGCCATCGCGGCGGTCTTGGCGGCGTCGCGCAGACAGGCGGGTTCGGCGGTGGTCACGACCACCGCGCGTCGGCGGTCCGGAGCGGCGCGACGGCGTCCGGTCCCGCCCCCGCCGGACAGTCGAAGAGGGCGGCGTCGGCGCATCCGCGGAGGCGCGCGAGCGGCGTCCCTGTCGGGGAGGGAGTTCGGTCCGCGGTCGGCGGACCGGTCTCGGCGGGAATCACCCCGACGCCGGGCACGGGTTCGTCTGCGATTCCCGCGACCATTCGCGGCGGCCACCCCGCGGCCACGACGTCGAGACCCGGGTCGCGGGCCACCCCGGCCATCGCGTGGAGGTCGGGCATCTCCCGGTCCGCGTCGGCCGCGAGGACGCTCCTGCGCTGGCGGACGAGCGCGGCCGCGAGTCCGAGCGTGGTGGTCGTCTTCCCGGCTCCGCCCTTCCCTCCGGCGACGGCTAACATACCCGCGGTTCGTCACCCTCTCGGATTTGAACCTTTGGGACGGTCCCGTCCGCGGTCCGACGCCGTGTCCGGCGGCATCTGACGGGACAGGGGCGTTGCCGAGAGTCCGTGGGCCAGCAGCGAGGCGAACACCAGCAGCGAGACGACGGGCCAAATCCGGCGCAGGCCGGTCCGCTGGACGGCGAACATCACGTAGAACAGCGTCGAGATGCCTATCGGTCCGAACCACGCCGTGAACCCGACGTCCTTCCGCGTGCGAAGGGGCGAGAGTCCGCCGGCCAGCGCCACCACGACCGGCGGCCGACGGAGGAGGAGGACCAGTACGGCGAGCAGTACGCCGCGCCAACCGAGGGTCAGCCACCCGCCCCACGGAATCGCGACGCCGAAGAGGACGAAGGTCGGGAGGACGAAGAACTTCGTCATCGCTTTCTGGACGTTCTTCTCCTTCGAAGGCTGTTGGGTGCCGGGGGCCATCCGGTAGGCGATTCCCGCGACGAACGACGCCAAGATGCCGTCCATGCTCAGCAGTCGTGCCGCACCCAGTACGGCGAAGGTGAGCGCGAGGGTGTACGCCACGAACCCCCGGTCTTCGACGATATCGGCGAGGTCGGCCCACTGAAACAGTCGCGCGGCCGAGAACCCGAGCGCCGCCCCGAGGGCGACGGCCCCGACGACTTGCCATCCGACGACGTACGTTGCCCAGCGCGCCAGCGCCTCGCCCGTCGGCCGGGTGAGCATCAGTATCGGGAGGAGGACGAGCGGGTACACGGCACCGTCGTTGGCCCCGGACTCGGCCGAGATGAAGTGACGGACGCGCGCCGGGATGTTCTTCTCCGCCACCGGTCCCGTGACTATCGTAGTGGCGACGATGGGGTCTGTCGAGGTGACAGTGGCTCCGACGAGCATCGCGACCCAGAACGAGACGCCCAACAGACCCCACACGAGTAGACCGCTTACCAGCGCCATCAGCACCATCCCGGCACCGAGGATGACCGCGAGCGACCGCCAGTGTTCGACGGGATACCCCCGCGGGAGTCGCAGTGCGACACCCATGTCGGCGACGGCGAGCGTCACCCGCGTTACCTGCGTCAGTACGCGGGGTGAATCGGCCGCCGGAGGGAGGCCGAGCAGTTGGACCCCCGCCGGACCGAGCGCCACGCCCAACGCGACGGCCGTCAGCGGTTCCGTGAGATACCACTTCTGCTCGAACCACTTCTGTAGGAGTCCCAACAGCAGAATCAGCACCCCTGCGGCGAACAACCAGCGGTACAGCGCTACCATCGTCTCAGTTCGGCCCTGCCGCCGGTTCTACGAGGTGGCGTTTCGAGCGTGTCGAGCAATCCCGATTCTCTCCGAAAATCGGGATTCCAGTCGCCCGCCTACCGATGCTTCCCGCCCGTCTCCCGACGACTCCCGCTCGTCCATCGAAACCACCCTCGATAGCACTCATCGTCTCGAATCGTGAACACGGACGAACGTATAAATCGGCTGGCGGCGATTTCACGGACTCTACGCGAACCGACCGGGTATTCGCGCAACCGACCTCGTGTCGGTTCGCGCCTACTCCCGAATCGGCCGATACGCGCCGTTGATGTCCCACTCGTGGATGCAGAACGGGTCTCCGGTGTGCGCCTCGCTCTCGATTCGCCAGTTGCGCTCGGTGTCGTCCCACACGTCGCGTCGTCCGCACCGCTGGCACTCTCGCTCTCTGGGCGGGTCGAGTTCGGTCATTGCGTGGGAGGAAGACGCACGGGCACTTAAGCCAGTCCCCTCTCACAAGGTTTTCCGGGAGTCCCCGGTCAGTCGCGCGACCCGATACGGACGTCGTCGTACTTGTGCATCGAGAATCCGGCGGCCCCGGTCTTCGGCACGTCCACCCAGTCGTAGTAGAACCCCTCTCCGACGGGGTGATACACCGGGAGGGCGATTACGTCCTCCCAGTTGGCGGTCTCCATCTGACGGTAGGCCTCGACCCGCGCCTGTCGGTCTGACTCGTTCGCCGACGGGTGTGACAAGACGCGCTCCCACGCCCGTTTCGCACGGTCGGCGGCGGGCGTACCGCCCCAATTGAAGAACTGCTCGTCCGACGACGGCGGGTAGAGTATCTCGAGGAAACTGTCCGGGGCGGGGTACTCCATCACCCATCCGTAGGAGAAGGCATCGAGTTTCCCGTTCCGACCGCGTTCGGCGATGGTGGCGAACGGAGCGCGCTCGACCGAGAGGTCGACGCCCACGCGGGCGAGTTTGTCGCGCAGGAGTTTCCCGGTCTCGAACCACGCCGCCGCGTCGTAGACCGTGAGCGTGACCTCCGCGGGGTCGTCCGGTCCGTGGCCCGCGTCCGCGAGTACGTCGCGGGCCGCCTCGAAGCGCGACTCGTCGAGTCCGTACGGGTACTCCTCGGCGTCCGACTGATACGCCGAGTTCCCGCCGGGGTAGACGTTCGGCGGCGTGAGGTGGGCGGCCCGTTCGCCGCGACCCTCGTGGACCTTCTGGACCTGCATCTGCTGGTTCAGGACGTAGGCAACCGCCTGTCGAACTGGCTTGGCGACGCGCTCGGCGTTGAACCCGAGATAGAAGGTCCACGTCTGGGGAATCTGGTGGTACTGGACCGTCTCGCCGTTCTCTGGCAGCGGCCCGTAGGTGCCGACCTTCCGGCCCTTCTCGTCGGTGGTCTCTATCGTCACGAGGTTCGGGTCGAACTTTCCGCTCGGTATCCAGAAGGCGTCGGCGTTCCGGTTGATGGCGTACGTGTACTCGGCCGAGGGAGTGCTGGTGACCTCCCAGCGAATACCGGCGACGTACGGCCCGCTACCGCGGTAGTCGTCGCGCGCGGAGACCGCGTACTCGACGTCCTTCTCCCACGTCTCGAACTCGAAGGGACCCGCACCGACGGGGTTCTCGGTGGCGAACTCCGAGTAGGACATCTCGCCGTCGTACCCCTCGACGTCGCCCACGATGCCTTTCGGGACGACCGAGAGCGACGGGTAGGCCAGCACGCCCAGCGCGGCGTGAAACGGGTCGGAGAGTCGAACCTCGACGGTCCGGTCGTCTATCGCCTCGACGCCGAGCGTGCCGGGTTCGTAGCGCTCGGTGGTTCCGTCCTCGGTTTCGACAGTCTCCGTCCGGTGTTCGACGCCGAGGACGTCGAGCAGTTTGCTCGCCGAGGCGGAGTGTTTCGAGGCCGCGACGCGCTCGAACGAGTAGACCACGTCGTCGGCCCGGACCGACCGCCCGTCGGAGAACGTCGCCTCCGGGTCGAGGTCGAAGGTGTGGACGGTCCCGTCGTCGGAGACCCGGTGGTCGTCGGCCAACAGCAGTTCGGGGTCGATGTTCCCCTTCGGGTAGTGGACCAGTCCGTCGAACAACTGCGTGATGACGGTGGTGGACGCGGAGTCGTTGGTGGCAGCGGGGTCGAGCGTCTGGATGGGTTCCCCGACCATCTGGAACGTCCGCTCTCGGTCGGAGTCGTCTGCCGTCGGTGCGCTACCGGAGCATCCGGCGAGACCGACCCCGACAGCGACGCTCCCGACGGTTCCGAGGAAGGTGCGACGCGACGTGGAGGACGGCGTGGCGGGTTCGTTGGGTTTCATGGTGGAATCTCCCGTCTCGAACGACGGACGTACGTTCTAATTTTAACTTCGCGACAAATATCTACCTACTTCGTCGGAGGTATGGGACCGAAAATCACGGTACACTGACCCAAAACGGTAGCACCGGGGAACGACCACGGCGAGGGACCGTTCTCCGACAGTCGCTAGTGGGCCGGCCTGCCGTCGTCCGACGCGACTCATCGTGAACCCGGGGAGTGTTCGAGACTGAGGGAGGAGACCCTCCCCGAGATGCGACCGAGTGTAATTAAAACAAGTTACGAAATTCTTTTTCCGTAGCGTAATGTCGTTACCTTCGTGTCGAATCGTCGTAACGTCCTCCGCCGCGGCGCGGGCCTGCTCGCGGTCGGAAGCGCCGCGAGCGTCGGTTTGCTCTCGGTCGGTTCCGACGACGGAGCGCGGAGCGCAGGGTCCCCCACTGCGAACGTTCTCGTCGCGGGAAGTCTCCAGACGGTCGCTACCGTGGTCGGTGACGCCACCGTCGAGGCACACGGCAGCGTCGCCTGTCGCCGACTCCTCGAAGACGGTCTGCGCGACCCTGACGCGGTGGCGCTGGCGGACCCGCGCCTGTTCGACGGACTGGTCGAGCGCGCGACCGTCTTCGCCGCGAACGCGCTCGTCGTGGCGGTCCATCCCGACTCACCCGCGGCCGAGTACGCCGCGGGCGACGAAGAGACGACCGACCGCGACGACTGGCGCGGCCTGCTCACGGACCCGGACCTCGCGCTGGGTCGGACCGACCCCGAGCGCGACCCCCTCGGCTACCGGACCGCGATGGCGCTCGACCTCGCCGACGGAATCGACGCCGCGGCCGTCCGCGGGCGGACCGAGGTCTTCCCCGAGACCGGACTACTCCGGACGCTCGAAGCCGGCGGAATCGACGCCGCGTTCGCCTACCGGAACATGGCGGTCGAACACGACGTCCCGTTCCTCGCGTTGCCCGACCGCATCGACTTCTCGAACCCCCGACTGGCCGACGAGTACGCCAGCGCCAGCGTGTCGCTCGACGACCGGACGGTCTCGGGGTCGCCGATTCGGTACGCCGCCCACGCCCGGACCGACCGCGGACGCCGGTGGGTCCGAACCCTCGCTTCGGCGCGCGAGGCGCTTCGGAACGCGGGGTTCGTCGTACCCGACGGCTATCCCCGGACGCGAAAGATACGGGTACATTGAACCGGAATTTACTTATCGCCCAAAGTTTTAGCTAGCCTAAAATGGTCGGTGCAACTCTGAGTGACCTGCGAGAGCGCATCGCAGAACACCACGACGACGGCGGTCGGTACTACGTGAACTGCGCCCGAACGGGCGAACGACCGGTACCGGTCGCGGGCAAGCGATTCCCAGACCGCGAGACCGCCGTGGCGGCCGCCGAACTCGCCGCGGAGTACCGCGCGGAACTCCGGCGCTACGACCCCCGGCTACCCCACTACGACCTCGTTGTCTCGGAGGACCCCGGCGACCGCGACTCGGTGGAACCGGTCACGTCGGTCGCGGACTCGTTGGACTCCGCGACCGCCTCGGACTTTTGTCACGACGTGGCCGCCGCGGTGTTCGAGGCGCTCTCGGAACTCGGTGAGAACAGCGTCGAGCGCGCGGTCTTGGAGGCGTATCTCCACTCCGCGGAGTCGGTGACCGACCCCGACGAGTTGTGTCTGGTTCTGCTCTCGACAGCGGCGACCGAAATCGACGCCCGACTCGACCCGGAGCGACAGGCACAGGTTCTCCGAACTGCCGCGAACCGACTCGGCACGCCGTCGCGGTTGAACGACCCGATGCGCGCGACGCTGGCGCGTCTCGACGGTCTCTCACTGGTCGGCGACTACGCGGTCGTCCCGAACGACGATACCGCAACGGGTGGCGACGCCGAGAATCCGGTCGGGCGTTCGTGGAGGATTACGGTGGAGGAGTACGCCTTCGAAGCGTCCGAGGGCCGAGTTCCGACGCTCCCGTTCGCGGTCGAACTCTTCCGACACCTCCCGGCGGAGACGGTCGCGGTGTCGGACCTGCGAGCGACGGCCGAGAGTCGGTGGGAGTGCGTCGTCTCGACCGACCCCGACCGCGCTCGGGCGGTCAGTCTCGCCGTCCCGGAGAACCGCTGAACGTCGCTTTCGTGACGACGCTGTCGTCTGGACTCCTCACGTCTCGAAATCGGGGAGGTCCTCGGGCGCTTCGTAGTCGGCCTCCCAGTCGATGTAGTCGGACTCCAGCACGTCGCAGACTATCTGGCCGAGTTCGGTCATCGCCGCGTTAATGCCCGAAACCGCGTTCCACGAGTCGAGCTCGGGGTGGTAGTTCCGCTCCTTCCAGTCTTCGGGGATGCCCGGCGCGTGGTAGCCGACCCTGTCTGCGAAGTCGTCCCAGAAGAAGTCGAACTCGCGGAACAGGCCGAGTTCGCGGGCGATTTCGAACTCCGACTCGTCGAGGTCGGTGTGTTCGGACCACTCGCCGAACGCCTCGTCCCACCCGCCGTCCCGGAGGAACTCCTCCAGTTCCTCCCGACGGTAGTCGGTGTCGCCCTGCACCTCTACGTCGTCGTACTCCTGCATGTCGGTCCCGTCTGATAATTCGGGCGGGTCCGGAACGGCAACGTCGAGTCCCATGGTCGGCATGTTGGTCGGGGACGCCGATAAACGTTCTCTACCGAAGGGAGTAACAGTTCGCGTTACGGCGCGGTTTCTGCCGGAGTGCGACAGGGTCGGCGGCGACCGGCTAATCCGGGCGTAATCCGCAGCTCCGGACTGCTACGACTCATTACTCGGTAAATAGTCGTGGATATTTAAGGATACTTCGTCCTGAGGGCCGGTCGCAGTATGTCCGAAACGGAGAGAAAAACGACACGACGGCTGGCGACGATGAGCGTCGCCGTGCTTGTGTTGACGGGATTCGTGGGGGTAGGAATGGCAACAGTCGGAGCGACCGACTCGGGAACGAACGACTCGGGGGCGGCGCAGGTCCGAGTGGCGCACCTCTCGCCGGACGCGCCCGCTGTCGACGTGTTGGTCGACGGGAGCGTGGCGCTCGAAGGCGTCGAGTACGGTACGGTCAGCGACTACCTGCAAGTACCGGCGGGCGAACATACGGTGACGATACGGACCGCCGAGAACGAGACGGTCGTCTTCGAGGGGAACGTCAGCGTCGAGGCCGGGACGATGTACACCGTCGCGGCCATCGGCGAGGTGAGCGAGGACACCTTCCGACCGGCGATATTCACGGACGACGTCGAGGTATCCGAGGGGAACGCCTCGGTTCGGCTAATCCACGCGTCACCCGACGCACCCGCCGTGGACGTGACTGTCGCGGGGTCCGGCGCGGTCCTCTACGACAACGTGACGTTCGGTAACGCGACCGACTACGTGGAAGTTCCCGCGGGCGACTACACGCTCGAAGTCCGACCCGCGACCGAGAACAACGACGGTGAAGTCGTGACTACGTTCGACGTCTCGCTGGAGAGCGGGACGGCGTACTCGGCGATAGCGTCGGGGTATCTGACGCCCGACGACGAACCGGCAGACGTTCCGTTCGACCTCATCGTGGCGACCGACGCTGGCGGTGAGGCGATGACGAACGAGACGACGGCCGAGGCGTAACGACGACCACTGCCCGACTCGCAGTAGTCGGGCCTCCATTTTTCGAGTACCGGAGTCGCCTGCCCCCAGCCAAGTCCGTTGCGGTCCGGTCCAAAACAGGCAACCGGCGTTCGGGCGAGTTCAGTACGTTCATTGTTCCGCTGGCGTAATCCGCTACCATGACCGATTTGATGGACACGTACATCGAGAATCGCCACCTGATTCAGCCCAACCACACCAACAATCTCGGCATGGCCCACGGCGGAAACGTCATGAAGTGGATGGACGTTGACGGGGCGCTCTCGGCGATGCGGTTCGCGGGCCAGACCTGCGTCACGGCCCGCATGGACCAGATGAACTTCGTTCAGCCGATTCCGGTCGGCGAGACGGCGCTGATACAGGCGTACGCGTACGGGGCGGGCGAGACGAGCGTACGCGTTCGTCTCAAGGCCTTCCGCGAGAACCCCCAGACGGGCGAGACGGAACTGACGACCGAATCGTTCTTCGTCTACGTCGCCATCGACGACGACCACGAACCGTCGCCGGTCCCGGAACTGACGGTGAACAGCGAGAAGGGCGAGCGACTCCACGAGCAGGCACTGGAGGGCGAAGCCGAGATTCCGAACGGGGCGTAGTGTAGATTCCCGATTCCGACGGTGGTGCTCCGTATTCGGCACTGCTGTTCTCTGCTCCGTACGCAGCAGCTTTCGTCTAGTTCTCCTCTTCCCGGTCGCGCACACCGGAACTCCATTGCTCGGAGAAAGTGGCCGTCCTATCGCTGTCGGCCCTGCTGGTTCTCGTTGCCCTCTCGACCGTGGTGATGATGATGGTGGTGGTGATGGTGGTGCTGTTCGCCGCCCTGTCTGCTCTGCCCGCGCTGGGTATCGTCACCGCCGCCGTACTGGCGGTTCATGTGTTCGCCCTCGCGCATCTGGCGCGTGTCGGTCTGGCCCGCCTCGGCCCGCCGCGCTTGGGCCTGCCCTTGGCCGGTCTGCTGGTGCCGTCCCGACTGCTGGCGGTGACCCGTCCGTTGGTTCCGGTCAGTCTGACGGTGCTGGCCAGTTTGCTGACTGTGGCCACTCTGTCGATGTCGAGCGGTCTGTTGCTGGTCGGTCTGCTGGGGACCGCGTTGCACGGGGCGGTGTTGACTCGTCTGGTGGCTCTCGGGTTCTTGCCCGGTTTGTTGGTGCTGGGTGCGTCCGTGCCCGGTTCGTTGGTGCTGGGCGTCTTCGTGGCCGGACTGCTGGTGCTGGGCGTGGCCGTGCCCGACGTTCTGGTGCTGGTGGGACTCGTGGTGTTGGCTCGTTCCCTCCGGTCCGGCCCCTCGCGGCCGGTCCCGACCGTCCGAGCGATTTCGAGTGCCTCGCTCCCGGTCGTCCATCTCCTCGTGCTGATACTGTCTGTGCCCTCTACGGCCTCCCCAACGGCTCTGAGTGTTCCGTGCCATAGTGGTTTCTCCGGTCAGTTACACCACCGGATTCTCCTTAGGGGTACTGGGCAGATACTGACAGATTCCGTTCGCCGACGGAACTCTCGTCGGTTCGGTCGGTAACTGCACGGTCACGAATCTTTCCGGTCCGGGCCGGCGGAACTCTCGGGGCACTGGTAATTCTCTCGGCACCGACAACGGTAAAAAGGGATAGCGTGTAAGGCGAACGATGAGCGATTCAGCCGAGTTAGACGCCGGCGACGACGGAGGCGGCAGCGTCCACGTCGTCGGAACCGCCCACGTCTCCGCAGACAGCGTCGAGGAGGTGCGCGAGACCATCAACGAGCGACGTCCCGACGTGGTCGCCGTCGAACTCGACGAGGGGCGCTATCGCCAGATGAAAGGCGAAGTGGCCCAAGACCTCGAACCCTCCGACCTGCTGGAAGGAAACACCGTCTTCCAGTTCATCGCTTACTGGATGCTGTCGTACGTGCAGGCCCAGATGGGCGACCGATTCGACATCGAACCCGGCGCGGACATGGAGGCGGCCATCGACGCCGCCGAGGCTATCGGTAGCGAGGTGGCGCTGGTTGACCGCGACATCCAGATGACCATCCAGCGCTTCTGGGCGCGGATGTCGGTCTTCGAGAAACTGCGGATGGTCTGGGAACTCTGTCTGGCGATGGTCGGCGTCGGCGGGGCCGGAGAGGAAGAGGAGGACTTCGACGTCGGGGAACTGACCGACGGCGACGTGGTGACCGCGATGATGGAGGAGTTCCGCCAGTTCTCTCCCGGCGGGGCGGAAGCCCTCATCGACGAACGCGACGCCTTCATCGCCCACCGACTCGTGGCGCTCCGACGGGCGGGCCACGACGTGGTCGCGGTCGTTGGCGCGGGCCACCGCGCGGGCATCGAGGAGTACCTCGACCACCCCGAGCGCCTGCCGCCGATGGAGGACCTCGTCGGCACCGAGTCCGGGAGTCGGTTCTCTCCGTTCAAGATTTTCGGCTATCTGATGGCTGCCGGCTTCCTCACGTTCTTCTTCCTGCTGTTCATGGCCGGCGTGCGGAACGCGCTCCTCCTGAAGGTGTTCGGGGCGTGGTTCCTGTTCAACGGTATCTTCGCGTTCGGACTGGCGAAGTTGGCCGGCGCGCGTTGGACCTCGGCGGGCGTCGGCGGAGCGGTTGCGTGGCTCACCAGCGTCAACCCCCTGCTCGCGCCGGGGTGGTTCGCCGGATACGTCGAACTCCGGTACACCTCGGTCAACGTGGGCGACATCGCCGAACTCAACGAGATTCTGAGCGACCAAGAGACCCCGATTCGAGACCTCCTCGGGCAGATGATAGACGTCCCGCTGTTCCGACTCATCGCCATCGTGGCGATGACCAACGTCGGCAGCATGATAGCGAGTTTCACGTTCCCGTTCGTCGTCCTGCCGCTGTTGGGGGCGCAGGTCGGCGTCGACCAGATACCCGACTTGATGATACAGGGCGCGCAGAACAGCGCTGACCTCATCGTTCGGACGCTCACATGAAGGTCGGAACCATCCGGTTCGGAACTCGCGAACTGCTCGACATCGCGGTGGCGTGGGCCGCCCTGAGCGTGGCGTTCGCGCTGTTCTTCGCGGGCGGCGGCCGACGGTCATCTACCGGCCGACCGTCCTGCTCGGTCTGCTCCCGGCGAGTCTCGTGACGGCGGGACTCGGCTTCCTGCTCCACGAGATGGCCCACAAGGTAACCGCGATTCGATTCGGTCAGGTCGCGGAGTTCCGCGCGGACTACGGCATGCTGTTTCTGGCGGTCGCGGGCGCGCTCGCCGGCTTCCTGTTCGCCGCGCCCGGCGCGGTGTATCATCGGGGTCGGGCCACGCTCCGGGAGAACGGTCTCATCGCACTGGCCGGGCCGCTGACCAACGTCGCGCTCGGGGTGGCGTTCTTCCCGCTCGAACTCCTGCTCGGCGGGCCGCTCGGGAGCGTCGCGGCGCTGGGCGTCCGCATCAACTTCCTGCTGGCGGGGTTCAACATGATTCCGTTCGGCCCGCTCGACGGGAACACCGTCAAGAAGTGGAGTCTCGGCGCGTTCGTCGGGTTCGGTCTCCCCTGCTTCGCGCTGGCGGCGTGGGCGCTCTTCGGGTTCTCGTTCGTCTGAGAGGCGGTCGCTTTTCCTCCTCCGTACTACCTCGCTAACGGGCGGTTAGTCGCCCGAGGAGAACGAGAAGAGCGAGGAGAACGACCGTTGGGGCGTGGTCGGCTCCTCGACCTGCGTCCAGACCAGCACGACGCCGACGGCGGCGAGCGCCGCGCCGAACGCGAACGGGACGACGAACCCGAACGAGACGAGAAATCCCGACACGAGGGGACCGAACGCCACGCCGAACCCGAACGCCATCGTCAGCACCGAGAGCGTCGTCCCCGACAGTCCCTCGGGCGCGAGGTCACCGGCGAGCGCGAGCGCCGGGGCGAACACCATCGCTCCGGCCGCGCCTTGGACGAACCGAGCCGAGAACATCAACCACGGGTCGTAGACGAGTCCCTGAACCAACGTCGTGGGGACGAGCAGTATCGTCCCGACCACGATGAAGCCCTTCCGCCCGTAGAAGTCGGTCGCGCGTCCGATGGGTACCTGCAGCAGTACCTGAGCGAGGACGAACGCCGCGAACTGGAGACCGAACAGCGTCGGCCCTTGGTCGAGTCGGGCGTTGATGATGTCGCCCAGCGTGGCGAACAGCGCGATGCCGACCGCCATGAAGAAGGAGACGACGCCGAGCGTGAACACGGGGTCGAGCACTCCCCGACCGTCTCGGTCGATGACTTCGATTCCCCCGAGTCCTCGGTCGTTCTCGTCGGTCGCCGGAACCTTGGGGTCGCGAATCAGGAACAGGATGAGGAAGAAACTGATGGTCGCCGTCAGCGTGGCGAAGTAGAACGCGGCGTCGAACCCGCTGAACGCGACTCGGAGCGCGCCGAGGTCGATAGCGTACGGCCCGGCCGAAACCACGACGCCCGCCGCGACGGGACCGACGCCGAAGCCGACCAGTCGGAACGTGTTGTAGGTCCCCATGTTCCCGCCGCGGTTCGACGAGGACGCGAGGTCGTTGACGAGCGCGACAGTCGTCGGGATGATGAGCGCGCCGGCGATTCCCTGCAACACCCGGAGTCCGACGAGATGCCAGTAAGTGGACGCCAGCGAGTACGAGAAGCTCGCGGTACCGATGAGGACGAGACCCGCGAGTACGAACACCTTTCGTCGCCCCGTGCGGTCCGAGAGCCGCCCGGTGAACGGCTGTAAGGGACTGTTGACGAATCCGAACAGCGAGAGCACGATGCCGGTGACGGCGACCTCGTTCAGTCCGAAGGTGGCCCCGGAGATGGCCCCGTTCCCGATGAACAGCGGGAGGACGACGATGAGAAACGAGTTGCCGACGGACTCGGTCATACGGGCCAGTGCCAGCGTCACGACTTGCGAATCGACCCCCAGCCGGTTCGACATTAGCCGTGACTCACCGCGTCTGGCCGGGTCATGCGACGAAGTTAGTTATCACTACGGAATACAATTGTGAAGGCGGAAGCCGACGCCTCGGTTCGCTCACTCCTCGCTGGCCCGACTTCGGACGACCACCTCGTCGTCGGTCACCGACTCGACCTCGGTTTCCTGTAGCGTATAATCCTCCTCGTCGCCCCAGTCGAACCGTCGTTTGACGGATTCGGGCAAGTCCGAATCCAAGTTCACGTGGACGACGCCCGCATCGACCTTCATCACGGTACCGATAGACTCGCCGTCCGTTCCGACTATCTGTTTCCCCTGGTCGGCCTCGGTAATCGGTTCGCTCACGGCCGTAGCGGCGACGCGGCGGGCCAAGAGTACTGTGGGCGGGGACTGATAGGACTCGTCCGAGAGGGTATCGACTGCTCGTCCGCACTCCGGACGCGTTGATTCTCCTGTGACCGAAGATGGTCGAAGACTCCGACGCTCCCGCCGGACGGCAAACGGTGGAACTTTACTCGCGCGCCGCGCCGCTTCGACCATGAGCGACGACGAGGAACTCACCTACGCGGACGCAGGGGTGGACATCGAGGCGAGCGAGGCCGCAACGTCGGCGCTGGTCGGCGCTGTCGGCGACATCGACGAGAGCGAGTACGCGGGCCTGCTCGACATCGGCGACCGCTACCTCGCGCTGGCGACCGACGGCGTGGGCACGAAACTGCTCGTGGCCGAGGCGCTGGGCGACTACTCGACGGTCGGTATCGACTGCATCGCCATGAACGCCAACGACCTCGTGGCGTCCGGGGTAAAACCGGTCGCGTTCGTGGACTACCTCGCGGTGGACGAACCGAGCGAAACGTTCTCCCAGCAGGTCGGCGACGGTCTCGCGGCGGGCGCGGAGGAGGCGGGCGTGGCGCTGGTCGGCGGCGAGACGGCCGTGATGCCCGAAGTCATCAAGGGACTCGACCTCGCGGGCGCGTGCGTCGGACTCGCGCCGAAGGACGCGGTGTTCCCCGGCGAGGCTGAGGTCGGCGACGCGCTGGTGGGGTTCCCCGCCAGCGGCATCCACTCGAACGGACTCACGCTCGCCCGCGAGGCCGCCACGCGCAACTACGACTACGACGACCCGTTCCCGCTCGACGCGGAGGACGGCGGGGAAGCCCGGTCGGTCGGCGAGGTCCTGCTCGAACCCACCCGCATCTACACCTACCTGCTCGACCACCTCAGAGACTGGGACGTCCACGCCGCCGCCCACGTCACGGGCGGCGGGTGGACAAACCTCTCGCGGATGGGCGAGTTCCGGTACGAGATTACCGACCCGTTCGACGCCCACCCGGTCTTCGAGTTCGTGCAGGCGGAGGGCAACGTGAGCGACGAGGAGATGCACCGGACGTTCAACATGGGCACCGGGTTCGTCGTGGCGCTCCCCGCCGACGACGCCGAGTCGCTGGCGGCCGAGACCGACGGCCGAATCGTCGGCGAGGTCGAAGAGGGCGATTCGGTCGCGATTCGCGGACTGGAACTCAAGGGATAGGCGGTTTTTAGTTGTCGTATTTGTTCTGACGAGTAACTCTGAGAGTCCAAAGCTAACTGGTTGGTAACGATTCGACGATACTGGAAGACCCTCAGAACGCCGCCAGACTCGACTGCAACTCCCGCTCGCTCTCCTCGTCGTGAATCTCGTAGCCGACCAAGTCGCGCATGTCCACGGCGTAGGTGGTCCCGCCGCGCTCCAGCACCAACACTCGGCCCTGAACGCCGACTATCTCGCCCGTCGCCAGCGTCTCGGCCACCGGCGCGGCGTCCAACTCGAACCCGTAGTCGAAGTCGTACCTCTCGATACTGTCGAACTCCGCGAGGGTCGAGTCCCACGCCTCGGCGTCCACCTCGCGGTGTAGCCCCGAAATCTTCGCGGGGACGCGCACGCGGTCGGTGAACTCCTCGGCTATCCGAGACTCGATTTCGCGGGCGACGCGGCCGTTCTCGACCGTCCGGAGGTGGGCGGCGCGGTCCGCACCCTGTTCGCGGAGGCGGGTGCGGAGTCGCCACTCCTTGGTCACGCCGACCTTGAACGTCGCGGGCGCGAACGCCGCGAGGTAGACGGCGTGGTCGTCGTAGCAGTCCATCTCGTCCTTCAGGCAGGTGCCGGTACACCGGGCGCAGACCCACGTGCTGGTGTGTCGGTCGCAGTGAGGCGCGTCGTCGTTCTCGCAATCGAAGTGGGTCGTCCCGTCGAGCGTCCCGGCGCATCGGCGCTCGCCCAGCGAGTAGCCGAGGCTCTCACCGGACTCCAGCGACTCCCGGCGGACCTCCCGGTCGTCCGCCACGAGCAACCCCGGCGATTCGCCGTCGCGCTCCGTCTCGTACCCGACGATTTGCACGCCCTCGGCTACGCGTTCGACTCCTAAAGGCGTGCGGTTCGTCCGCCGGGCGACGCCGCCGCGGTGTTTAGCCTATGTTCGAGAGACAGCACGCTCTCGGCGGTCGGCGGTATCCGAGTCCGAGTGGTATCACCACGTATCCTGCGACCCTTTCGGGCGGCTACCAGAGTTTCATCAGTCTAGACCCTAGGAAAAGTTTTACATTGTTTTATGACGATACAATTGACGAGGACGGTCGTGGTACTTGTTCGCACATCCCGCCGACTCGGACGGGAGAGTGCCCGCGCAGTACGGTAGCGACGCATCCGGTCCGGGTGACTCTCGATTTTTCAAGTTTCCGCTTTCATCCAACCAATTAAGTTAATTTTATTAGGAAAAAATTCATTATATTTCGCCTCATTAATTCTGATGCCATGCAAGGCAAAGACAACAATGTTCGGAGGCGTAACGTACTCAAGATGGCCGGTGCGTCCGTGGCGACCGCCGCGGGAAGCGGCCTCGCGGCCGCGAAGCCCGACGATACGGTCGAAGTCAACGTCGGGTTCGAGTCCGACAGCGGTCGGACGGCCGCGCTCGACGCCGCGAGCGAGGTCGTCCGGACGTTCGCGTTCGACGCCTTGACCATCCGCGCTCCGAAGCGGGCGGTCACCGGTCTCGAACGGCGCGCGGACGTTCGGTACGTCGAAGAAAACGGCACCTACCACGCGCTGGCTCAGACCCTGCCGTGGGGCATCGACCGCGTGGACGCCGAGGTCGCTCACGCTAACGGCGAGACGGGAAGTGGTGCCGATATCGCCATCATCGACACGGGCATCGACGACGACCACCCAGACCTCCAGGCAAACGTCGGCAAGGGCAAGGCGTACGTCGATTGCCGCGGCAGGAACTGTAACTACCCGTGGTCGGACGACAACGACCACGGCACCCACTGTGCGGGCATCGCCGACGCCATCGACAACACCGAGGGCGTCGTCGGTGTCAGCACGGAGGCCACGCTCCACGCCGTCAAGGTGCTGGACAACTCGGGGAGCGGTTCGTGGTCCGACGTGGCGGCGGGCATTGAGTACGTCGCCGACCAGGGCTGGGACGTGGGGTCGATGAGCCTCGGCGGTAGCTCGGGGTCCTCGACCGTCAAGGATGCCTGCCAGTACGCCTACAACAACGGCGTGCTCCTAGTGGCGGCAGCCGGCAACGACGGCCCCTGTTCGGACTGCGTGGGCTACCCGGCGGCCTACGACGAGTGCATCGCGGTCAGCGCGACCTCGAGCGACGACTCGCTGGCGAGTTTCTCCAGCACGGGGACGGAGGTCGAACTCGCCGCGCCCGGAGAGAACATCTACTCGTCGATTATCGGCGGTTACGACACGTTCGACGGCACGTCGATGGCGTGTCCGCACGTCTCGGGCACCGGCGGCCAGCTGATGGCCAACGGCTACACCAACACCGAGGCCCGCAACCAGCTCCAGTCGACGGCCGAGGACATCGGTCTCTCCTCGAACGAACAGGGCCACGGTTTGCTCGACACCGCCGCGGCGCTCGGCCTCGACTCCAGCGACAGCACGTAGACGTGTCGCGAGAGCCGACGGACAAACCCGTCCTCGCCTCCTCGCGTCGGTACCGCCAATCTCTTTCTCGTCGTCGCGGTCGTCTGCCGGCGATTATTTCGACCGAATAGTCCACCGACTGTTCAGCCCCGCTGCGCTGGTCGAACGACGGTGAGCGACGGTTAGTAGACACTCTTCCGTCGCTAGTATCTCTAGGCTTCGGGCGTAATCAATACACTCCCGGAAATATTTCAACTATAAAATACAAGGAATTATATGTCTGTGGTTGTAGTTTTCGAATGGGATGACAGACAATGACAACCGGATGTCGAGGCGAAACGTTCTCAAAGTCGCCGGTGCCTCCGTCGCCACGGCGGCGGGGTCCGGACTCGCGGCGGCGAAATCCGACGATACCGTCGAGGTCAACGTCGGGTTCGCGTCCGGACGGGGCCGCCAGAAGGCGCTCGCGACCGCAGACGACGTGGTCCGAAAGTTCAACTCCATCGACGTCGTGACCATCCGCGCCACCAAACATGCCGTGCAGGCGTTGGACAAGAACCCCAACATCCGCTACGTCGAGGAGAACGGGACGATGCACGCGCTGGCCCAGACCCTGCCGTGGGGGCAGGACCGGGTCGATTCCGACGTACTACACGCCAACGGCGAACTCGGAAACGGGGCCGACATCGCTATCATCGACACGGGCATCGACGACGACCACCCAGACCTGACCGACCATCTCGGTAAGGGGAAGGCGTTCGTCTCCTGCAACACGAGAGGCGGCTGTCGGTACGGTGCGAAACCGGCCGACAACACGTGTAACTACTCGTGGACCGACGACAACAACCACGGCACCCACTGCGCCGGTATCGCGGCGGGCGACGACAACAGTCAGGGTATCGTCGGTGCGGCACCCGACGCGACGCTCCACGCCGTCAAGGTGCTCGACAAGTGCGGCAGCGGTTCGTTCTCCGACATCGCGGCCGGTGTCGAGTACGTGGCCGACCAAGGCTGGGACGTCGGGTCGATGTCGCTCGGTGCCAGTTCCGGTTCCTCCGCGCTGAAGGACGCCGTGCAGTACGCGACCGACAAGGGCGTCTTCCTCGTCGCCGCCGCGGGCAACTCCGGGCCCTGCTCGGACTGCGTGGGTTACCCCGCCGCCTACTCCGAGGTGATGGCCGTGAGTTCGACCGCCAGCGACGACAGCCTCTCGGACTTCTCCAGTACGGGTCCCGAGGTCGAAATCGCGGCCCCCGGTACCGACATCTACTCGACCATCGCGTCGAACGCGGGGTACGACACCTACTCGGGCACCTCGATGGCCTGTCCGCACGTCGCGGGTGTCGCGGGTCAACTCACGTCGAACGGGACGACCGGCAGCGACATCCGGACCCAACTCAAGAACACCGCCGAGAACATCGGTCTGGCCAGCAACGAGTCCGGTGCGGGCCTGCTCGACGCCGCGGCCGCGCTCGGGTACGACTCCAGCGACGACACGTAAGCACCGCCGTTCCTACCACGACCTCTTTTCCGGTGATTGGACGGCCGGTCTGGGTGACGCGTCTCCTCCAGTCGACTGTATCCAACGCCGTCGGTTCACGTCGCGACGACCGGCTCATTATAATTTACAATGTATATTTCTAGAATAAAACTTTATTGCACAACTCGATAATAGTAAAACTGCGATGCTCGATGCAAATAATGGCGTGTCTCGACGAAAAGTTCTACAAACTGCCGGTGGCTCGCTGGCCGCTCTCGGTGCGACCGGGTTCGCCGCAGCCAAACCCGACGACACGGTCGAAATCAACGTCGGATTCAAGTCCGACAAGGGTCGCCAGAAGGCGCTGGCGGCCGCGAACGACGTAGTTCGGGAGTTCAACTCCCTCGACGTCGTCACGATTCGAGTTCCGAAGCGCGCCGCGACCGCACTCGACGCGAGTCCGAACGTGCGCTACGTCGAAGAGAACGGGACGATGCACGCGCTCGCCCAGTCGCTCCCGTGGGGCGTCAACCGAGTGGACGCCGACCGCACGGCCGCGGACGGAAGCGGTGCGGACGTCGCTATCATCGACACGGGTATCGACGGAAACCACCCCGACCTCGAAGCGAACCTCGGGGCGGGCGCGGCGTTCACCTCCTGTAGCTCGTGGTCCGCCGAGTGTACCTACAATTGGGGCGACGACAACGGTCACGGCACCCACTGCGCCGGTATCGCCGGTGGGGTCGATAACAATCAGGGCGTCGTCGGCGTCGCTCCCGGCGTCACCCTCCACGCCGTGAAGGTCCTCGGCTCCAACGGCGGCGGCCGGTACTCCGACATCGCGGCCGGTATCGAGTACGTGGCCGACCAAGGTTGGGACGTCGGGTCGCTCTCGCTCGGCGGGAGCGCGTCCAGCACGATTCGCGACGCCGTGCGGTACGCCGACAGCCGAGGCGTCACGCTCGTCGCCGCGGCCGGCAACTCCGGTCCGTGTACCGACTGTGTCGGCTACCCGGCCGCCTACCCCGAGACCATCGCGGTCAGTTCGACCAATTCCAACGACGGCCTGTCGAATTTCTCCTCGACGGGTCCCGAGGTGGACATCGCCGCGCCCGGTAGCGACATCTACTCCACCTACGTCGGTGGCGGCTACGACACGCTCTCGGGTACCTCGATGGCCTGTCCGCACGTCGCGGGTGCCGCGGGCATCCTGCGCGCGCAGGGCTACTCCAACGCCGCGGCGAAAGACCGCCTCCTGAGTACCGCCGAGGACATCGGTCTGTCCAGCAACGAGCAGGGCAACGGACTGCTCGACGTGGAGCGAGCGGCGAACTGACGTCCGCGCCGGCTCCACTCGGTAAGCGATTCGCGACCCGGGAGTGTGCCCGACGACTCCGTCCGACGTGAGGTTCCGTCACTGCAAGCTCCCGACCGTAACTTCGTCGGCGTACTCCCACTCCGTTTTCCGTGCGTGTCTATCGACGAGAGACGGCTACGCGTTAATTACAAAACTTTAGTACCGAAATTATTTTATCGGCCGAGTCTCTCTAGTCGATAGATGTCTCCCAAGCAACCACTCACGCGACGCACCGTGCTGAAGACGACCGGCGGGTCGCTCTTCGCAATCGGGTCGGGCGGTCTCGCCGCCGCCGACCCCGGAGACGGAGTGCGAGTCAACGTCGGCTTCGAGTCCGAGAGCGGACGGCGGGCCGCCCGGGAAGCCGCGGACGAGGTGGTCCGCGACTACGCCTTCGACGCCGCGACGCTTCGCTTGCCGAAGCGCACCGCCACCGCCCTGTCCCAACGCTCGGACGTTCGGTACGTCGAACGCGACGGAACCGCGCACGCACTCTCGGCCTCGTGGGGCCACGACCGCATCGACGCCGACGTGGCGAACGCGAACGGCTTCACGGGCGACGGTGCCGACGTGGCTATCGTCGATACCGGACTGCCGTGTGACCACCCCTGCCTCCCGAACGTCGGTACCGGGAAGGCGTTCACCGACTGCGCCTCGAACTGCTGTGCGCCGTGGGCCGACGACAACGGACACGGGATGAACGTGGCGGGCATCATCGGAGCGAGCCAGAGTTGCGACTGTACGACCGGCGTCGCGCCCGACGCGACGCTCCACGGCGTGAAAGTGCTGAACGACCGGGGGAGTGGCTCGTACTCCGACATCGCGGCCGGTATCGAGTACGTCGCCGACCGAGGGTGGGACGTCGCCAACATCAGCCTCGGCGGGAGTTCCGGGTCGTCGGTCCTGAAAGACGCCTGCGAGTACGCCCAGAGTCACGGCGTCCTGCTCGTCGGTGCGGCGGGCGGGAGCGGTCCCTGCGACGACTGCGTGGGCTATCCCGCCGCTTACTCGGAGGTCGTCGCCGTGGGCGCGACCGACCGCAACGACGCGCTCGCGTCGTTCTCCAGTCGAGGGCCGGAGATAGAGGTCGTCGCGCCCGGCACGGACCTCCGCACGCTCGGGTCCGACGGGTCCTGCCCCATCTTCTCGGGTACGTCGTTCGCCACCGCCCACGTCTCGGGCGTCGCCGCCCTCCTGACGGCCGAGGGGCGTTCTAACACCGACGCTCGAACCCGGTTGCGCGACACCGCCGAGGACCTCGGCCTGTCGAGCGACGAGCAGGGCTACGGACTGGTGGACGCGGCCGCGGCAGTCGGTTTGGATTCGAGTGACGACTGACCGACGAAAAGTTTTCAGTCCCTCGCACTGCAGTAGAAAGTATGACTCTTCAGAGTTCCGTCAGCGCGACGGTCGAGTCCGACCGCGTCGCCTTCGAGTACGTCGTCGAGAACGTCGGCGACGACCCCGCCGAACTGACGTTCCGGAGCACCCTGACAGCCGATTTCGCGGTTCTCGACGGCGACGAGGAGGTCTGGCGGGCGAGCGAGGGACAGATGTTCGCCCAGATGCTCCAGAACGAGACCATCGACTCCGGTGACAGCGAGACCTTCTCCGGCGAGTGGGACGACCCCTCTCCCGGCGATTACACGGTCGTCGCCGAACTGAATACGACCGACGGCGACGCGGAAGCGCGGACCGACTTCTCGGTGTGAGGGCGACCCCGCTGGAGTTGTCGAGGCGATTACCAAATCGCGTTTCAGCGAGAGTTGAAGGTGGTCGTCGCCGAACTCACGACCGGAGGAACGACTCGTGGCGCCACCGAACATCGAATCGTATCTCTCGCGCATCGGACTCGACCCGAGAGCGGTCCGGACCGCCGACCGGGACACCCTCGAAACCGTCCAGCGAGCGCACGTCACGTCGGTCCCGTTCGAGACCCTCGCCGTGACGGGCGACCCCTTCGGACCGGACCCGGGAGAGGGAGTGACGCTGACCCTGCCGCACCTCTACGGGAAAATCGTCGGGCGCGAGCGCGGCGGGTTCTGCTTCGAACTCAACGGACTGTTCGGGTGGTTGCTCGCGGAACTCGGGTTCGACGCCGACCGAATCGCCGCCCGGATGCTGAGCGACGACGGAGACCCCCGACCGCCCGCGAACCACCACTCGCACCTCGTGGACCTCGGCCGTCGGTACGTCGTGGACGTGGGATGCGGAGTCCCGTCGATGCGACGGCCGCTCCCGCTCGACGGAACCGCCGTCTCGGACGCCGCGGGCGTCGAGTGGCGCGTGGTCGAGAGCGAGCGCCCCGACGCCGACTACCTGACCCAGTGCCGGAGTCCCGGCGACGAGGAGTGGACCGACCGCTACGTCTTCGACGCGACGCCCCGGAAACTCTGCTACTTCGAGGCCACCTGCGACTACCTCGCCACCGCGCCCGAGTCCGGATTCACCGGCGACCCGACCGTCTCGATTGCGACCGAGCGCGGCCACCTGAAGCTCTCGCCGGAGAAACTGACGCGCTCCGAGCGCGGCGACCGAAGCGAGTGCGAGATTACCGAGGACGAGTGGGACGACCTGCTCGAATCGGAGTTCGGCCTGCGATACGGCTCGGTGTGAGTGGCCTGCGACTCCACCGGAGACCCCCGGCGCGTGCGAGCGCGACCCTCGTGGTCGCGTCCATCCGCGCGAGGGACGAGCATCGCAGCGACCGGAGGGAGCGAGAAGCGCAGGAGGTTGGGGAGGAACGAGGCACACGGTTGCGGTGCGGGCGGTGCGGTACTCATTGGAGTCGGCAGCAGCTAGCTCTTCCGTCGGATTCTAGTCACTCGGCTCTGACTGCACGCCCTACTGTTCAGGTTCCCCGTCATCCTCATTCGACTTACTGCGCCGACGCGCGTCGTCCCAACCGCGTTCCGAAACCCCCTAACCCGCGGACCACCGACGACCGGACATGCAAGGCGAACCCGAGGTGGCGGTCCTCCGACTGGGCCATCGGCCGGGCCGC
The DNA here is from genome assembly GCF_010747475.1 of Halorussus sp. MSC15.2. Taxonomy (NCBI): domain Archaea; kingdom Methanobacteriati; phylum Methanobacteriota; class Halobacteria; order Halobacteriales; family Haladaptataceae; genus Halorussus; species Halorussus sp. MSC15.2. The sequence continues at coordinate 791,847 of NZ_VSLZ01000002.1, forward strand.
GACGAGCGGATGACGACCCACGTCGGCCTGACCGCGCGGGCGCTGGGGGCCGACCGCGCGATTCTGGCGGGCGACGCCAGCAAGTCCCGAGGCACCGTCACGGACATCACCGACCGCTTCGGCGGTCCCTTCACGGTCGAACTCACCGACAGTCCGAAGGCCGTCATCCGGGACTGGGAGGGGCAGGTCGTCCACCTCACGATGTACGGCGAGCGCGTACAGGACGTGGAAGACGAGATTCGGGCGGCACACCGCGGCGAGCGCGGTGGGAGCGCGGACAGTGAGGGCGCGGACGGCGACCCCGTCCTCGTCGTCGTCGGGTCCCAGAAGGTGTCGTTCGACGTGTACGAGGCCGCCGACTGGAACGTCGGCGTGACGAACCAACCCCACTCGGAGGTGGCCGGACTCGCGGTGTTTCTGGACCGACTGTTCGATGGCCGGGAGTTGGAGCGCGAGTGGGAGGACGCGGACCGGACCGTGATTCCCAAGGCGACCGGGAAGAAGGTCGTTCCGACCGACGAGGAGTAACGAGACCGCTCGGCGCGCGACCGGTCCCGAGACCTACACCCGAGTCAACCGACCGTCGAGGCGAACGTCCAGTCCCTCCTCGCGGGCGTACTCCACGATGGCGTCGTACTGGACGCCGAACGACTCGACCACGTCGTCCGGCCGAATCGGCTCGGAGCCGTACTCGACGACGTAGGCGTTCGTGGCGACCGAGTAGTCCTCGTCGGGGGTCACCGGCTTGCCGTCGAATCGAACCTCGCGAAGCTCGGCTTCTGCGGTATCGTAGACGACTTCGAGGCCCGCGAAGTGGCCCGCCCAGAGCCGGCCGCGTTCGTCGTCGGGCGTGAAAACCGTCTCGACCAGTTCCCGGAGGCGCGCGCCCGGAACGACAGCGGTCTGGAGTTCCCCGCCGAACGGCGAGACGCCGACGAGGTCCGCGACCGTCACATCCCCGGCGAGCGGGTCACCGTCCCGGAGGCCGCCGGACTGAGTGTAGGCTACGTCTGCGCCGGTCGCCCATCGGTAGGCGTCTGTGACGAGGTTGGCGACGCGGCACTCCCCGCCGAGGCGGCGGTCACGGGTACGCGGAATCGGTTCCGCGACGGTGCAGACGACCTCGGTGAGTCCCGTGGCGTCCATCCGGTCGCGGAGCGCGTCCGCGACCCGGTCGTCACGCGGGTAGTCGGCGACGGCGCGGCGAGTCGCGGTCGCGCCGTCGCTCTCCCCACTGCCGAGTTCGACCTCCCAGACGACCCGACCGTTCGCCCCCGGCCGGACGACGAGGGTCCCGTCGATTCGGTCGCGGCGCTCGCTGTGGACGTGCCCACCGAGGACGGCGTCCACGCCGTCGAGTCGGGCGACCGCGTTCTCGGTCTCCGCCCGGAGGTGTGCGAGGACGACCACGTGGTCGGTCCGTTCGCGGAGGTCCCCGAGCGCCCCGCGGACCGCCGCAACCGGGTCGGTCGCGGAGAGTTCGCTCGCGCCGGCCGCGATGTCGGGCGTCCGTGGGTCCGTGACCCCGACGAACCCCACGCGCTCGGAGTCTCGTTCGGCGTCACCGTCGCCCACTTCGACCACGGCGGTCGGGTCGGCGTCGGCGAACCGGCGGTGGTCGGTCTCCGCGGGGGTCGTCCCGTTCTCGCCGGAGCCACCGGGGTCGGCGTCGGCCGGGTAGAGGTTCGCGGTAATCCACCGCTGTGGTGATTTCCGGAGTATCTCCCGGAGCGGTTCGGTTCCGAAGTCGAAGTCGTGATTGCCGAACGTCTCGAAGTCGGGGGCGACCGCACGGAAGAAGTCCAGCGCCTGCCGGCCCTCGGTCTGCATCGCGAGGACACCCGGCGCGGTGTTGTCGCCGGTCCCCACGACGACGGTGCGGCCGTCGCGGAGCGCGTCGATTGTTCCGGCGAGACGACCCACGCGTTCGGGGTCGTCGTACGCGTTCTCGATGTCCGAATAGTGGAGGACACGGATGGTCATCAGGCTGAATTGTCTACCGTCGTGCAAGTAGCTTCGGTTAACCGACCCGCTGGCCGAGAACGTCGCGTACCCGATGGTTTTAAACGCTCCAACGCCCCAGTGTACGATAATGGCTTTTGAGGACTTACTGGAGGACCCAGTAATTCAGAAATATCTTCACGAGTTGGTCGGTCCGAAGGGAATGCCCGTCGCCGCGGCCCCGCCGGACGGCGAAGTTACCGACGAGGAACTCGCCGAGGAGTTGGACCTCGAACTGAACGACGTTCGGCGCGCGCTGTTCATCCTCTACGAGAACGACCTCGCCACGTACCGCCGCCTGCGCGACGAGGACTCCGGGTGGCTGACGTACCTCTGGACGTTCCAGTACGAGAACATCCCGGACAACCTCGAAGAGGAGATGTACCGACTGCTAGACGCGCTCGAAAAGCGCCAAGAGTACGAGTACCAGCACCAGTTCTACCTGTGTGAAGTCTGTTCGATTCGGTTCGAGTTCGGCGAGGCGATGGACTTCGGGTTCGAGTGTCCCGAGTGCGGGTCGCCGCTCGAATCCATGGAGAACAGCCGTCTCATCGACGCGATGGAGCACCGAATCGAGAACCTCCGCGAGGAACTCAACGTCGAGAAACTCGAAGAGGCCGAGGCATAGATGGTCGTACTCGCTACCAAGGTCTACGTACAGGGCGACGCCCGCGAGCGCTCGCTCGACGCGCTCCAGTCGCTCGTCGGCAACGAAATCGAGGACCTCGACGTGGAGTACACGGTGGGCGTGCGCCGCGACGACTTCGCGGTCGTCACCATCGAAGGAGACGACGAGGTGGTCGCGCGTAACGTCCTCCGAGAGGAGTTCGGTGAGATTACCCCCGACTTCGAAGTCGGGGAGACGTACGTCGGGACCCTCGAATCGTGGGACGAGGACGGGTTCGTCCTCGACGCGGGCGAGGACGTTCGGATTCCCGCGGGCGAACTCGGACTCGGGCAGGGGACGCCCGTACAAATCGTCGAGCGCTTCGGACTCGTCCAGCACGTGCCCCTCCGGTTCGTCTACGGCGGCGACGCGGCCGATTCCGAGGCGGAAGACGCCGACGCGGACGGCGCCGACGAGAGCGAGACGGGTCGCCACCGACTGGCCGACGAGGAGCGCGACCGCCTCTACGAGTGGACGCGCGGCGCGGGCCGGGTCAACGTCAACAGCGCGACCCGCGGGGAAGTGCGCGCGACGGTCAACCGCGCCGGCCACGCTCGAGACATCGTGACGGTCGAACGACTCGGACTTCTGGAGCAGAGCATCGTCTGCAAGGACGAGACCGACCCGCCGGGGCTACTGGCGGCCATCGGCGACTATCTCCCGGCGGAGATTCGTTGCGTTATTCCATGAACAGACGACTGCTACTCGCCCTCGCGTCGGTCGCGCTGCTCGCCGCCACCGCTGGATGTACGGGCATCTTCGGCGGCGACCAGATAAGCGAGAAGCGTCTCGCAGGCGACGCGAACGCGACCTACGACTGGAACAACTCCGCCGCGGTCACGCTGAACGTGACCGGGGGCGAGTACAAGGCGGTGTACACCTTCTCGAACCGCTCGGAACTCAACCTCTTCGAGCGGGAGTCGCTGGGCGAGCGCACGCCGGTTCAAATCGGGACGGTCCGGTTCCGGTATCCGAACGGCACCGTCGTCTCGCTCGGACAGGAACACGTCGAGAAGAAGAAGTCCAAGACGGTCGTCTCGCTGCCCGCCGACAGCGGCAAACTCGCCTACACCGCGGACCACCGCGGGAAGTCGTTCAGCACGCCGGTCTACGTCGAGGACTCCCACGAGGTCATCCTCCCGGAGGGGATGCGGGTCGGGACGCCGATTCTGAGTCAGGTCCGGCCGACTGCGACGACACCACGACGATAGACGGGCGCGTCCACCTCACGTGGGCCGAGGTGACGACCGACAACCTGACCGTTCGGTACTACCTCGCCCGCGACCTCACTATCTTCGCGGGCATCATCGGCGCGAGTATCCTCGTCGCATTGCTCGGGGTGGCCTACTTCCGCCTCCAGATTCGGCAACTCGAACGCGAGCGCGAGGAGATGGGTCTCAACGTCGATACCGGCGACGACGAGTTCGACCAAGGTCCGCCGCCGGGAATGGGGTAGCGCCGTCTCGCTGGCCGCCGGACGCGCTACCTCCGCAATCTCCAGCGACTGGCCGCGGTAACACCCTCTTTTTATCTTCGGAACCCCTACTCGACGCCATGCAGGTAGCCCTCGTCACCGTCGGCGACGAACTGCTGACGGGCGACACCGTGAACACGAACGCCGCGTGGTTGGGCGAGCGACTCGCCGACCGCGGCGCGAGCGTCGAGCGCGTCGTCGTGGTCCCCGACCGCGTGGCCGACATCGCCCGCGTGGTCAACGAACTCCGGGCCGAGTACGACGCGGTCGTGGTCACCGGCGGTCTCGGTCCGACTCACGACGACATGACGATGGAGGGGGTCGCGGCCGCGGTCGGCGTCCCGGTCGAGGAACACGACAAGGCCGTGGCGTGGGTGACCGACCACACGGACTACGAACACGGCGACCTCGTCGAGGGGACGACCCACCTCCCGAAGGGGTCGCGGATGCTCCCGAACGAGGAGGGCGTTGCTCCGGGGTGCGTCATCGAGGGGGTCTACGTCCTGCCGGGCGTCCCCGCGGAGATGCAGGCGATGTTCGAGACCGTCGCCGACGAGTTCTCCGGCGAGTACCGCCACGTCAGGACCGTCGAAGCCGACGAACCCGAGAGCGCGCTGGTCGAGCGCTTGGCGGAACTCCGCGACCGATTCGACGTGACCGTCGGAAGCTACCCCGGCGACCACGTGCGACTCAAGTTACGGAGTACGGACGAAGCGGAACTCGAACGCGCGGCGGCGTGGCTCCGCGAGCGCGTCGAACCGACCGAAAACTGAGTTCTCTCTCGGCCCGAATCGATGTGCTGGTTCCCCGACGCCGAGTGACCCCGAAACTATCGGTAGAAGTACGCCAGCCACGCGGCAGTAATCAGGAGTCCGAGGACGCCAGTGACGATACCTGCGGCGTTGGCCGGGACCGACGCCGATTCTGCGAGTACGAACATGCCCGACGATTCCGGTGCCGGTCCCTTAACGCTTACCAAGCCCGCCGACACGCGCAGCCTCCGCCGGCCGAAACGTCTCGTTTCTCGCGCGAACAGTCGGTGTAACCTGACGTTTCTTTCCCGCCCGAAACCAGTTTTTTCGACACTGTACGGTCGGAAATACACGGTTGCCCGATTGAACAATCGCTAACGGTCGGTCCGGTTTATCCCTATCTCCGACGAACCGACGAGTGCCCGTAAGTGGCGTCTCGGCAGTTAGGAGGCGCTTATACGGGGGAGTGAGAAATCATGTCCGAACAGTATCAACAGCCGACGGGAAGCATGGGACAGCAAACGCACGGGCAGATGGGCCAGCAGACACAACCGATGCAGGGGTCACAGCAGATGGGCGGCATGCAGTCCGGCCAGATGGGCGGAACCCAGACCGGTCAGAGCCACCAGATGACCCACCATCGCGTCGGCCAGCAGTTCGAGTCCGAGATGACTCCAGAACTCACCGAGGCGCTCGAATCCTTCGACCGCGTGGTCGAGATTGCCGAGTGGTGCGCCGACAAGTGTATCGAGAGCGGGCCGCAGATGGCCGAGTGCGCGCGACTCTGCGAGGACCTCGCGGACCTCGCGTCGCTGAACGAGAAGTTCATCGCGCGCGACTCCATCAACGGTCCCGAAATCGCCGAAGCGTTCCTGCGGGTCGCCCAGCAGGGACTTCCGATTCTCCAGCAACACCAGCAGATGCCCCACGTGCAAGAGACGTACGAGGCGGTCACGCAGGCCATGGACGCGACGGAGAAGCTCCTGCACTCCATCGGCGGCACTCAGGGCCAGACGATGGGTATCCGGGAGCAAGTTGGCCAGCAGGGCGGACAGATGGGTCAGATGGGCCAGTCGTTTCAGGGCGGTCAGTCGTACTGAGCATCGACTGAGACTGCGTCGATAGCGTCTCTTTTTTCGGTACGTGCGCTCGCGGCTGCCGCAGACAGAGTACAGAGAGGAACTCCCGGTATCGGACGGTTTTTGCGCCCGACGTGCGTAGTTCCGGTCATGCGAACCATCGGCGTCGTCGTCAATCCCATCGCCGGAATGGGCGGCCGAGTAGGGTTGAAAGGCACCGACGGGAAGGTGGACGAAGCCCGCGAGCGCGGTGCGGAGGCGCGCGCCCCCGACCGCGCCGTCACGGCCCTGCGCGCGCTGGCCGAGCGCGTCGATTCCGAGGACGTCGAACTCCTGACCTACCGCGGCGAGATGGGTGAGCGCGAGGCCCGGGACGCGGGACTCGACCCCCGTGTCGTCGGCGGTCCCGGGGTCGAAGATACGACCGCCGAGAGCGCCGCCACGACCGCCGCGGACACCCGCGCGGCGGTCCGGCGATTCGTCGCCGAGGAGGCGGACTTGATACTGTTCGTCGGCGGCGACGGGACCGCGGTGGACGTGGCCGAAACGCTGAACGAAGAAGGGGCCGAGATTCCGATGCTGGGCGTTCCGGCGGGCGTGAAGGTCTACTCCGCGGTCTTCGCGGTCACGCCCGAGGCCGCGGGCCGGGTCGCCGCCGACTTCGACCGGTCAGAGACCCGCGAAGTCAACGACATCGACGAGGACGCCTACCGCGACGGCGAGGTCAGGGCCGAACTGAAGGCGGTGGCCGAGGTGCCCGTCGCGGAAGACCTCCAGTCGAGCAAGCAGGTCGGCGGCGGCACCGTCGAGAGTCTCGCCCTCGGAGTCGCGGAGGATGCCCGAGCGGACGAGGGTGCGACGTACGTTCTCGGACCGGGTGGCACCGTGGGCGCGGTGAAATCCGAACTCGGCTTCGAGGGGTCGCCGCTCGGGGTTGACGTGTGGCGCGACGGGGAGGTTCTCGCGGCCGACGCCAGCGCGGACGAGATACTGGCGCACCTCGGCGAGCGGAACGTCGTCGTGGTGTCGCCCATCGGCGGGCAGGGGTTCGTCTTCGGCCGCGGAAACGACCAGATTTCGCCCGCGGTGATTCGTCGCTCGGACGTGGAGGTCGTCGCCTCGAAGCCGAAACTCGACGGTATCGGTGTCCTCCGCGTCGATACCGGCGACGACGAGGTGGACGACTCCCTGCGCGGGTGGCGGAAGGTGCGTGTCGGTCGGTTCGAGCGCCGGATGATGAAGGTCGTTTAAGGGACACTAATCGACTCCTAGTGAAGTTTAAGGTCATGGGGGGTCGAGAGGACACACATGGAAACCCGAAAGGTACAGCGGTTGGGTCCCTCGACGCTGGCGATGACCCTGCCAGCGGAGTGGGCGTCGGAGAACAACGTCGAGAAGGGCGACGAGGTCTCGCTGCGCATGGGCGGGAAGGGGACGCTGACCGTCCTGCCGGAGTCGGCCCACACCGAGGAGTCCGAAGCCGTCATCCACGCCGAGAATCTGGACGCGGACGCGGTCGAGCGGGCCATCGTCGCCCAGTACGTCCTCGGACGGCGAGTCATCCACGTCGAGAGCGAGGAGACGCTGGAGAGCGCCCACATCAACGCGGTGTACAAGGCCGAGACCCAACTGATGGGTCTCGGGGTGGTCGAGGAGACGCCCGACAGCATCGCCATCCGGTGTTCGGTCGACCCCGAGGACTTCAGCCTCGACAACCTGCTCGAACGCCTCGAAAATACCGGTTCGACCATGCGCGGCGAGGCGGTCAAGGCGCTCGCGCACGGCAACCCGGACCTCGCCGAACGCGCGTTGAATCGGGAGCGACAGGCCAACAAGATTTTCGTCCTGTTGCTGCGCCTCATCTTCACGGCCTACCAGAATCCGACGCTCGCCCGGGCCGTGGACCTCGACAGCGGGTTCCCGCTCATCGGCTACCGGTCCATCGCCAAGAACCTCGAACTCACCGCGGACAACGCCGAGGACATCGCCGAAATCGCGCTCGAAGCGGAGGGCCACACGCTCGAAGTGGACGGCCAGACGATGCGCCGCATCCGGGAGTTCACCGACCAAGTGGACGAGATTACCGCGAAGGCGGTTCAGGCCGCGGTCGAACGCGACTACGACAAGACCCTCGAAGTCCGGACGCTGTTCCACGAAATCGGCGACCGAGAGAGCGAGATTCTCTCCGACCTGCCGGAGATGGACAACGACGCCCTGCTGGCGGTCCGCGAGGTGCTGGTCAGCCTCCAGCAGACCGCGCAGTACGCCATGCGGAACGCCGAAATCGCGGCCAACCTCGCGCTGAACGAGGAGAGCGAACACACGACCATCAACTGACCGGTCTCTTTTCGGCGGTCGCTGCTCGGTCTCGCCCACGGGACTCGACCGTCCTCCGGCGGGGGACTCCGACTCGGCAACAATCGCTATCACGTCGGGGACGCAAGCGTTTGTATGGGTATCGTCGACTCGCTCAAGCGGATGGTGACTTCGGACGGCGAAACCGGCGTCGAACTGAAGTGTACCGAGTGCGGCGAGACGTTCGAGCGGCCGCTCGACCACTGTCCGAACTGCGGGTCCGACGACGTGAAGGAGGTCGGTGGATTCGACATGCGACCGGACACGTAACCTCTACACGCCGAACGCACCCGCTTCGTCCGTCGTCACCTCGAAGCGCGCACCCCCGTCCGTACTCTCGGTCACGTCGATGCTCCAGCCGTGAGCCTCCACGATAGCCTCGACTACCGCGAGTCCGTAGCCGGTCCCGTCGGACGCGCTCGAACGCCCGAACTCGAACACCGCCTCCCGGTCGCCGGTGGGAATTCCGTCGCCGTCGTCTTCGACGTAGAACCCGCCAGCATCGAGGAGACCGACGCGGACGGTTCCGACAGCGCCACCGTGTTCGACGGCGTTCCGGAAGAGGTTCTCGAACGTACGCTGGAGTCGGTTCGCGTCGGCCTCGAAGTGACCGTTCGTGACCACGCTGAGTGTCGTTTCACCGGTCGGAACGGTTCCCCACGCCGACTCTGCGACCGACTGCAAACCGACTGTATCAGTTTGTTCGACGGTCTTCCCGTGACGGGCCAGCGACAACGTCTCGGTGACGAGCGTATCCATACGGTCGTGAGCGCGCTCGACGGCCTCGAAGTGCTCCTCGTCGCCGGTCTCGCGGGCCAACCCCAGGTGCCCGGCGGCGACGTTGAGCGGGTTGCGGAGGTCGTGACTCACGATACCTGCGAACTGGTTCAGACGCTCGTTCTGGGACTCCAACTTGGCAGTCTGGCGGTCTAACCGCTGGTTTCGCTCCTCCAGTCGCGCGGTCAGTCGCTTCAGTTTCTCGTTCTGGCGGCGGAGTCGGAGATACAGTCCAGTCAACACCGCGTTCCCCGTCGCGCCGATGGCCACGAGATTTAGCGTCGGGTATCCGTTCATCTTCGGAATCGGACCGCCGAGACTGATGACGAACACGAGCCAGAAGTCGATGAGGACGAACAGCGCAGCGCCTCCCACCAGTCCGAGCGACACGATTCCCACGTCGCGTCCCGCGACTCCTCGACGCCGAAGGAAGACGCCGAAACCGACGAGTACCAACGCTAGCAGAGCGGGAAGCGCTCGCTCGACTCCGTTCACCGCCATGCTGCCCGACGCCGTCAGCAAGTCCGCCACCACGACGACCAACAGGAGACATCCCAGAGCGGTAACGGACCACTGCAGGACGGTCTCACGACTACTCATACGTGGCGGTGACGACGATTCTCCATTAAACCATTGATGAATAGTGAAAGTTGTCGATAATATACGATTCCACTCTGGAACTCTACGCTTGCGGAAGCGGCCGAGCGCGTCAGTCCGCGCTGACTACTTCGACCTCCTCGGTATCAGCGTCGGATTCCTCGCTCGTCTCTGCGGTCTTTTCGGCTGTCAGGGGGTTCCGGCGCGTGATACCGCAGTCGAAGGCCGGATGCTCGGCGAAGTGGCGCACCAGCATGTGGCGGCGCGACCCCGTGATTCCGGTCCGACCGACGTCGTCGGCCGTGAACTCGTCGGGGAGTCGGTCGAACAGTCGGCGCAGGACCCCGAAGCTCTCGAACACCTTCGAGTTACCCGCCGAATCCGCACCCCTCCGTGCGACTTCGTAGCTCCCGTCTTCGCGGTGGACGCCCGCGGTCCGGAAGAACTCCCGTCGCCGAGTCAGCGCGTCACCGACCGCCTCCTGCAGGTCGGTAGCCTCGTCTCTACTCAGTTCGTAGTCGTGGCCGTCGACCGCCAGAACTATCGATTCACCGTCTCGTCGGATCGATACGTCGTTCTCATCGCCCGAGAAGAACTCGATCAGGAGCGTCTACACTCCGTGTCATACGAACGTATCTCACGTTGCCGGGTATAAAATTCTATCGACGGGTACGAATTTCTGCGCTCGCCGTCGTCGTCCCCGTGTCGTCATCGAACGTCGGACAGGTCTCGCGAGAGGAGTCCGTCGTCGGTGGTCGTGGTCTCACCGGCGGACGTGGTGGTCTCGCTTCCGCCCGAGTCGGTCGTCGTCTCGTCCGCTGTCGTCGCGGTTCCGCCGTCCGAGGCCGTCGTGGTGGTGTCGGTCGTCTCGTTCGTCCCCGTCCCGTCGCCGCCAGCGGTCGTCTCGCTGGTGTTATTCGCGTCGTCGGACTCACCTTTCGTTCCGAAGATGTCCGTCTCGATGGTCTCGGTGTAGGTCATCCCGTCGAGCGGGACGCGCACCGTCTCGCCGCCCAACTCGATTTTCGCGTAGAAGTCGATGCGGAGGCGAGTTACCTGCTCGTTCTCGAGGTGCGAGACCCACCACTCGTCGAGCCGCTGGTTCCGAATCGCGGTCCGGGTCTCGATGGTCTCGGTGGTGCGGCCCTCGACGAGGTGGCCGGTCTGACTCGACCCGTTCCCCACCGTGACGTCGTTCATCGTGATGGTGTACCCGAGTTCCGTGATGGCCATCGGGAGCCGTTTGGCGTTGTAGACCGTGAACCGCATGTCGATGGGCGTCTCGGATTTCGTGACCTCGCCCCACCGAGCGCTGGTCTCGTTGACGTAGCCGACCGGGTCCGAGACCAGCGGTTGGCTCGCGTTGATGGGTCGGGTCTCCGTGGAGTTGAACTGCGAGATGATGTCCGTGGAAACCTGTCGTTTCACGGGCGGGGCTTGGACCGTCCGGCCGAGGGTGTTCGAGCGAACGGAGGCGTCTACCCGGAGCGTCGTCTGCTCACCGTTCCGGACGTGACTCGCCCACCACGTCGGAATCTTGTCGTTTCTCATCCGCGTGCTGAACTCGACGGTGTTGTTCCCGCTGTCGAACGAGAGACCGTTTTTGGTCCCGGACGCCATCGCTACGTCGTTCATCCGCACGTCGTAGCGCACCGACACGCCGCCGAGATTGACGCCCACCGGGTTCGGGTTTTCGACCACGAGTTCGGTCCGAATCTCGGTCGTCTCGTCGGTCACGTTGCCGAAACTGTTCTGCGTGCTGGTGACGCTCGGCGTCCCGAGGACGCCCAGCGTGAGACCGCCGCCGACCACGACACCGACGGTCAGCAGTAGTGTCAACAGGACACGTAGCTTACTCCCCAGAAACGCCGACTTTAACATCCCCGCCATACCCGGTAGCCGTCGCTGGGTCGGGTAAAAGCTACCGACACCGACTCGGAGTAGAATGAACTAAGTTGCGGCCGCGGGAAACGCCGGGTATGGCCGAAACTGAGACGGTTGCGAGCGACAAGGGTATCGGACTCGCCACGCTGTTCACGCTGCTGGCGGGCGGGGCCACTATCGCGATGTTCGTCGCACCGGGCACTGAACTCGCCGCGTGGGGTTTCGCCGCCGCCGTGACCGCCGGCGTCCTCGCCGTCGCCGCGGTCCACATCTACTGGTAGTAACGGGGTGTTCCACGTCGTCACTGGCACGTTGGTCGCCGCGGTAAGTGATTCAATTTTGCCGGGAAATCGTTAAGGGTCCTAATCCCCTAGACGGTGTTGAAGATGACCGACTACACCGACGAAGAGCGACGAATCGTCGCGTATCTCCGCGAGAGCGTCTCCAAAGGCGAGCGCTACTTCCGCTCGAAGAACATCGCCGAACAGCTCGGTCTCTCGTCCAAGCAAGTCGGTGTCAGACTCCCGGAACTCGCAGAGAAGACCGAAGAGGTGGACATCGAGAAGTGGGGGCGGGCGCGCTCCACCACTTGGAAGGTCACGCCGGGCTAGTTCGGGGTGGAGCCGATGGATAGGATGGTCCGGGGCGGAAGCGACGGGAGGTCCGGCGGGTTTTTGACACCGCGGTCCGAACTACACGTATGACAGTCCGGGTAGAGCGAACGTTCGATTTAGCGGTCTCGCCGGAGAACGTGTGGAACTTCATCGCGGACCCGGAGAAACGCGCGAGCGTCATCAGCGTGGTCTCGGACTACGAGCAGACTGGTGAGAACACGTCTATCTGGCACATCGAACTTCCGATTCCGTTCCTCGACAGGACCGTCCCCGTCGAGACCGAGGACGTGGAGCGCGACCCGCCGCGCTACGTGAAGTTCGTGGGGCGGTCGTCGGCCCTCCGCGTAACCGGTGAACACGAGATTCAGGAAACCGAGAACGGGAGCCGACTGGTCAACCGATTCACCGTCGAGGGACGGGTCCCCGGCATCGAACGTTACTTCAAGAAGAATCTCGATGAGGAACTCGACAACCTCGAAACGGCGCTTCGAGGGGAGGCGACGGCATGAGAATCGCGCTCGCGCAACTCGACATCGAAGGCGGGGCGGTGGAGGACAACTGCGAACGCGCCGAGGCGGCCATCGCCGAGGCCGCCGACGAGGGTGCGGACCTCGTTTCGCTCCCCGAGATTTTCAACGTGGGCTACTTCTCGTTCGACACCTACCGACGCGCGGCCGAACCCGTCGAAGGACCCACGCTCACTCGTATCGCAGACACCGCACGCGAACACGATATCGGCGTGCTCGCGGGAAGCATCGTCGAGGACCTCGCCCGGACCGAGAGCGTCGAGACGCCCGCCGACGAGGGACTCGCCAACACCTCCGTCTTCTTCGACCGGGACGGCGAGCGACTCGCGGTCTACCGCAAACACCACCTGTTCGGCTACGAGTCGGCGGAGGCCCAGATGCTCGTGGCCGGCGAGAGCCTCGGTATCGCCGAGTTCGAGGGTGCGACGGTCGGGATGACGACCTGCTACGACCTCCGATTCCCCGAACTCTACCGCTCGATAGCGGCCGAAGGCGCCGACCTCGTGCTGGTCCCGAGCGCGTGGCCGTACCCCCGCGTCGAACACTGGAAACTCCTGCCGCGCGCCCGTGCGGTCGAGAACCAGTTCTTCGTGGCGACCGTCAACGGGTCGGGCGACTTCGAGGACGCGTCGCTGCTCGGTCGCTCGACGGTGTACGACCCGTGGGGCACGACGCTGGCGGGGACGGGCGACGACCCGGACCTCGTCGTGACCGACGTGGACCTCGACCGTGTGGAGACCGTTCGCGAGGAGTTCCCGGCGTGGCACGACCGGCGGACGTAACGTCGCGGTCGAATTATCGTTCGGACTTCCGGTAACGTAAGTTCGGCTACCGGAGTTACGCAGTCAACGAGGTGAGATGACGCGTCCAGTGACCGAGACCCGTCAATCGGTAGCAACAACGTTCTCGCTCTCTATCTCGCGGCCACAAGAATGAAACCCCCAAAATTAATTACGCGTCGGAATAACATAGACAATAATAGGTAAATGGCTAAAGCAACAACCGGTACCGCCGCTCCCGACGTGGGTGGGGAGACCCCGCCGAGTCCCTCTCGGGAGGTGATGTTCGACCTGCTCGGCAACTCGCGACGTCGGCGAGTCCTCCGGCACCTGCTGGACGAACGGGAGATAACCCTGACCGACCTGAGCGCGCGCATCGCGGCGTGGGAGAACGACACCAGCGTCACCGACCTCTCGTCTCGCCAGCGAAAGCAAGTGTACTCGTCGCTCTACCAGACGCACATCCCGCGACTGAGCGAACACGGCATCGTCGCGTACGACGCCGACGACCGAATCGTCAGACTGACCGGCGACGCCGACCGACTCCGCCGGTTCCTCGACGTGGACGGACCCGAACGCGGCCACTTCTCGTATCAGTGGAGTCGCTACTTCCTCTGGACCGCCGTGGTCGGGAGCGCAGCCATCGCGGGGAACTGGCTCGGCACGACCCCGGCGACCCATCTCGGCACCGGCGAACTCTACGGCCTGCTCACGGTGACGTTCATGATGCTCAGCGTCTCGTTCGTGATGGCCGTCGAGGGCCAGAAGTTGCTGGGCGTCGGCGACTGACCCCGTCTCTCTTCTCGCGGTCCGAGTAGACGTTCGCCCGTAGGAGTACTATCGAACACCGAGTCTCGCGGTAGTCAGTGGATATGGGCGCGGACCGTGCGTCCGAATCGGCGCGTCCGGACGAAACGAAAGAATCTACCCCGCTAGTCGTTGCTCGCGGGGAGATTGCTGATTAGACTTATTCGACCACGCGACGACGGGTCTCGTAGTCTAATCGTCGCTCTCGGTCTTGATGTCGGCGGACAGTCCCTGCGCCATCTCGATGTCCTTCGAGTTGTTCACGGTCCACGCCGTGCGCTCGGTGACGGCCTCGATGGCCTCTCGGGCGCTGGGGTAGCCGTTGCCGGACTTCTTGACCCCGCCGAACGGCAGTTGGACCTCCGCGCCGATGCACGGCAGGTTACCGTACGCGAGTCCGAGTTCCGCCTCGTCGCGGAACTGGTTGACCTGCCGGTAGTCCTCGGAGATGACCGCACCCGCGAGTCCGTAGGGCGTGTTGTTGTGGATTTCGATGGCGCGGTCCATGTCCCCGGAGTACTCGATGAGGGCGACGTGCGGACCGAAGACCTCCTCCTGCAGGCAGCGGAGGTCCTCGTCGTAGTCGATTTCGTAGACGAACGGACCGACCCAGTAGCCGTCTTCGTGGCCGTCCGGAATCTCGTCGGCGTCGAGTTCCTCGCGGTCGACGAGGACGTTCGCGCCCTCCTCACGGGCGAGGTCGTTGTACTTGCCGAACTTCTCGACCTGCTCCTCGTTGACCATCGGCCCCATGAAGGTGTCTTCGTCGAGGGGGTCGCCCACGGAGACGTTCCGGGCGAGTTCGACGTATCGCTCCTTGAACTCGTCGTACACGTCCTCGTGGACGATGAGGCGCTCGCTGGAGACGCAGCGCTGGCCCGTCGTCTTGAACGAGGACATCACGGCCGAGTGGACCGCGATGTCGAGGTCCGCGTTCTCGGTGACGACGATGCCGTTCTTGCCGCCCATCTCGCAGGCCGCGAGCTTTCCGGGTTCGCCGCCGACCTTGCTCGCGATTTTGTGACCGACTTCGCTGCTCCCCGTGAAGAGAATCGTGTCGGCGCGGTCGTCCTCGACGATGGCGTTGCCCGCGTCGCCGAAGCCCTGTACCATGTTGAACACGCCGTCGGGAATGCCGGCATCGACCATCATCTCGGCGATTATCTGACCGCACCACGGCGTCTGTTCGGCGGGTTTCCAGACGACCGTGTTGCCCTCGACCAGCGCGAGCGCCATGTGCCAGAACGGGATGGCGACCGGGAAGTTCCACGGCGTGATGCAACCGACGACGCCGCGGGGCTTCCGGCGCATGTAGGCGTCCTTGCTTCCGATTTCGCTCGGGACCACGTCGCCGTGGGGGTGGCGGGCGTTGCCCGCGGCCCACTCGACCATGTGCGCGGCCTCGACCACGTCGGCCTTCCCTTCCGAAATCTCCTTGCCGCACTCCTTGGTCACGATTTCGCCGAGTTCGTCGGTGCGGTCTTTCAGTTCGTGGTACACGTCCCAGAGGTACTCCGCTCGGTCGATGTACGAGAGGTCCGCCCACTCGTCTTCGGCCTCTTTCGCGGCCGCGAAGGCGGCGTCTACGTCGTCCTCGGTTCCGCGATGGAACTCGCCGAGAACTTCCTGATTCGACGGGTCCACGCTCTCGAACGTCTCGTCGCCCGTTCCTTCCGTCCACTCGCCACCGATGTAGTGGCCGTACGTCTGCTCGCTGGCTTGCTGGCTCATGCTCACTCATAAGTTCTACGGGTACGGTAAAAAAGGCATTCAATCGTCTCGGTCGCCGATACCCTCGGTTTCCGACGGTACGGTGTCCCCGTCTCCGATAGCGGTGTACCGCTCGCAATCGAAAGTGGAACCGGCCTACGGCATAAATTTCTACGCTAGAAAGAAAAAATTAAGTCTAATGAATTTGTATCCATAGGTGGGCATGATGAACCAAGCAACCGACGGACTCGTCTCGAACAAGCGCCGAGACGCACTGAAAGCGATGGGTGCTGCGGGCGCGGCCACCGTCGTCGGTTCGACCGGCGCGGCGGCCGCCGGTCCGACGGCGGTCATCGACGCCGACCCGCTTCCGCTGGAGGCGGGCGAGTCGTTCACGCTCGACGCGAGTAACTCCGAGGGAGACATCCAGAGCTACGAGTGGTACCGCCGCAACTGGGAGTACAGTCAGAGCTTCTCAGACAGTCCCAGCGCCACCGGAAAGACGTTCACGGACTCGTACACCGACTCGCCGTTCGGCTTCAAGCTAGTCGTCACCGACAGCAACGGCAACACGGACGAGGAGATACTGAACGTCAACGTCCGGCCCCAAGGGAGTATCACACCGACCCCAGTCATCGACACGCCGAACCCGAACAACGAGCGTCACTCGTTCAGCGGTCGGTTCTCGACCACGCCGCGCGGTGACATCCGGAGCTACGAGTGGAACTTCTACAACGCGGCCTACCACGACTCGTTCGAGAGCGAACCGGACTACACCGGACCGGACTGGAGCATCGCACTGGCGAGCGGCAACACGTGGAAGATTCGACTCCGCGTCACGAACACTGACGGCCGAACTGCCGAGAAAGTCATCACCTACGAGACGTAGCGACCGCCCGACGCGGTGGGTCACTCGCCGTTCGCGTCGGCCAACTTTTCGATTTCGCCTTTGACGCTCACGGCGTCGAAGTCGTGGTCGGGTCTGATGTTCACGAAGTCGAGGAACTCCCGGGCCGCCAGCAGTTGCTCGGGCGTGTAGTGTTCGGCGGCGGACTCGACCGCCGTCCGCGCGCCGATGAGCGGTTCGAGCGCCGCGAGCGCGCACGCGAGGTCGTACGACCGAGCCTCCTCGATGGCGTCTTCTCGGACGCTGGTCGCGTCGATGAAGTAGACCTCCCCGTCCTGTAGCAGGACGTTCTCGCCCCGGAGGTCGCCGTGGGCGAGTCGGTTGTCGTGCATCACCGACAGCGCGCCGAACACCTCGGGCGCGAAGCGCTCGACCTCCTCGGTCCCGAGGTCGTCCAGAATCCGGAACTCCGGCAGGTACTCCATCACGAGGACCCCCATGCCGTCCACCTCGAACGCCTCTATCGGCGCGGGGACGTTCAGTCCGATTTCGCGCATCCGTCGAGTCGCCTCCAGTTCGTGTTCGCACATCTCCATCGGGTCCGCGAAGTGCTCGAAGAAACCCTCGGTGCCCGACGAGAAGGCTCCGAGGTTACGTGCGCCGGTGAAGAGGGCGTGAACCAGCGAGTTCTGGCCGGTCACGATTTTGACGAACCACTCGTCGTTGACCACGCAGGGCGTCGAGAGCCAGTTGTCGGCGTCGAGGAACTCGATACGGAGTTGCGGCTGGTCGTAGCGTCGTGCCATCTCGTCGAACACGGCTTCGAGTCGCTCCCACTCGATGGTTCCTCGAACCAACCGCCGGATGCTCATCGGACGCGACTAAGCGTCCGGCCGTGAAAAAGCCACTTGCCCGAGTCGGTCCCGTCCCGGAGTCAGACCAGCGAAGCGACGACCGACGCGACGTAGCCGAGGACCGCGAGCGCCGCCAGCACCAGAATCGACCGGAGCGACGGAAGCGAGTCGGTCCCGAGCAATGACCGGACGGATACCGTGACCGACGACCACCACACCTCTAAGCCACCCCACACCGCGAGTAGACCCGCTAGCGCGAGCGCTGCCAGTACGTCGTAGAACCCCATCCACCACGGGAAGAAGTAGCCCAGCAGTCCGTTCTGAACTCCGATGGGGACCACTCCGCGTACTGCCTCCTCGAAGCGGTCGGCGACTCCGTCTGCACTCGACTGGGAACGCGAACGGAGACCTGCCTTCGCGGCGCTCGGCCCGCCCGCACTCTCGTCGCCGGTCCCCAAGCGTTCGGCCTCGTAGGCCCGGTCTATCGAGAGCGTCCACGTGACTTCGCCCTGCCGGTCGATTTCGAACACGCGGTCGCCGATGGTGTCGGTGACGAGCGTGTGACCGTTCGGCAGGCGGTCGGCGTCGCGGGGCCACTGCATCCGCTCGTCGGACCAGACCCACGTTCGCTCCCACCCGGCCTCGGTCCCGTTCCCGCCAGTTCGTCGGTACTCCACGAGGCGGTCGTTCTCGGAGTCGGCGACCACGACCGCCGGACCGCCCGCGGACGCCGGGAGGTAGTCCGGGTTGTGCTGTTCGCGGAGGACGCTGTAGTCGTTCTCGCTTCCGAGGGTCCAGTTGCGGACGATGCCGCGATTCCGGTCGAGGAACGCCACTTTGTCCTGATTTCGCAAGTCCACCATGACGCGGCCGTCGCGGAGCATCTCCACGTCGTTGAGGTGGACCCAGTCCTTGTCGTAGCTCCCGCCGCTGGTTATCGGCAGGTCGCTCTCGGCGGTCCACGTCCACTCGCGCACGCCCGAGGACGTGTTGACGACGAACGCCGCCTCGTTGCCGATATCACCGACGAGAATGTGAGTGTCGTTTATCACGTCCACGTCGTGCCATCGACCGCCCTCCATCCGGTGACTGTAGAGTCGGGTTCGCTCGCCGGTGGTCATGTTCAGACGCTCGACGACGTTTCGGCGGCAGTCGCCTCGGTCTTCGAGAAGGGGACCACCGCCGCAGACCGACTCGTTGAGCCACTTCGTTGCGACGTAGGTGACCGTGCGTGTGCGGTTGGGACTCGGGTCAACGTCCCAGTAGGAACTGTATCGGTCGGAGTGATAGAGGACAGTTCCGTTGGAACGAAACGCGACGATTTCGCCGGACAGGTCGCGCATATCACCGCGCTGGACCGTGACGACGGTGACCCCCGACCGGGGACCGACGACGCGCTCTCGCGCTCCCGCCTGCCGGTCGGCCGACCGTTCGTACCGCTCGTTCGGAGAGACTCCGGCAGTCACGAACCCCAACGCTAGCGCGATGACGAGTCCGAGGGCGACGACGCCGAGGAGGGCGCGAGTCGGCGTGCGAACGTTCACGAGGGCGGGATACGACGAAGGACGATAACAGCGTTTCGGCGGTGTCGGCGGCCGAAACCTGTGTGTGGGTTCGGAGATTTTATATCGCCACTCGCGCAAAAATTGCGTATGGATTTCAGCCTTCCCGACGAACATCAGATGATTCGGGACGAGGTGCGTCGGTTCTGCGACGAAGAAATCGAACCTATCGCACAGGACATCGAAGGCGAGCACCGCTTCCCCGAGGAAATCTTCGACCAACTCGCCGACCTCGACATGATGGGCGTGCCCGTCGCCGAGGAGTACGGCGGACTGGACGGTGACCAGTTGCTGTACGCGCTCGTCACCGAGGAACTCGGACGAGTCTCGGGTTCCATCGGTCTCTCGTACGCCGCGCACGTCTCGCTGGCCTCCAAGCCCATCGAACTGTTCGGCACCGACGAGCAGAAAGAGCGCTGGCTCCGTCCGCTCGCGGAGGGCGAGTACCTCGGGTCGTGGGCGCTGACCGAACCCGGGAGCGGGTCGGACGCCAGCGACATGGACACGATGGCCGAAAAGGACGGCGACGAGTGGGTCCTGAACGGCACGAAGCAGTTCATCACGAACGCCAACGTCGCCGGGTCGGTCCTCGTCAAGGCCGTCACGGACCCCGACGCGGGCTACGACGGCATCTCGACGTTCATCGTGGACCCCGAGGAGGACGACGGCTTCGAGGTCACGACCGTCTGGGACAAGATGGGGCTGAACGCCTCGCCGACCTGCGAAATCAAACTCGATAACGTCCGCCTTCCCGAGGACCGCTTACTCGGCGACGAGGGTGAGGGCTGGGACCAGACGAAGAAGACCCTCGACGGCGGTCGCATCTCCATCGCGGCGCTCTCGACGGGTCTCGCGCAGGGCGCGTACGAGGCCGCCAAGGAGTACAGCAAGGAGCGCGAGCAGTTCGGCCAGCCGATATCGAAGTTCGACGCCATCCGCAACAAGGTCGTCTCGATGGACCGCAAAATTGAGCGCGCCCGCCTGTTGACCCATCGGGCGGCGTGGAAGTACGACCAAGGCGAGTCGGTCAGCCACGAGAGCGCCCTCGCCAAACTCGACGCCAGCGAGGCCGCCCGCGAGGTAGCCGAGGAGGCAGTGCAGACACTCGGCGGGTACGGATACACCGAGGACTTCGCGCCCCAGCGGTTCTTCCGCGACGCGAAGCTGATGGAAATCGGCGAGGGAACTAGCGAAATCCAGCATCTCGTCATCGGCCGCGAACTCGGTCTCTGAACGTCTGCGTCCTCGCGGAAACGAAT